>JBMCIU010000048.1:0-8993 GCA_048616755.1 Verrucomicrobiota bacterium | reverse complement strand
GAATCGATCGGGTGCGCCGACGTTTCAAGCTCGGCGCACCGACTTCGACAAGCGACACCCTTTCCGGGAAGGCTCGGCCTACTGCGTCGCCGGCTGTTCGCGCGGCAGATATTGCTGCCTGACCAAGCGCCACAGGACCACCAAAAACGCGGTGAGCGGGATTGCCAGAATCATGCCGGCAATACCGTTAAAGATCGTCCCCCAGAAAAACAGCGCGAAGATGATCACCGCCGGGTGCAGGCCGGTTCGGTCGCCCATGATCTTGGGAGTCAGAAAATACCCCTCGGTCGTCTGAACGATAACGATGACAACCAGCACGGCCGCCAATGTCGACCAGCCGCCGTCAGGCTGGAAAAATGCCAGCGGAAGGCAAATCAGCAATCCCAACATGTTTCCCAGATAGGGAATAATGTTGAGCAGCCCCAGGATGAGCCCAAGGGCGAATCCGTAGGAAAGCCCCGCCAAGGAGAAGCCCAGCGCGAAAAGCCCCCCCTGAAGCAAGGCAATGATCAACTGACCGCGGAAGAACGAAATCAGGATATGGACAAATTCTTGTCCCAGGAAAATTACGTTTGTGCGCGTGCGCGCGTCCAAAAAGGCTAACTGCTCCTCCATCTGTTCGCGTTGTGGAGTTGGTGCCATATTAAGGAAAAAGAAGTAGACGGGGAATACAACCCAGCTGAATGTGGCGGCGACTGAGCGAAAGATGCCGGTGCCTGCGCGGAAGGCGCCCGATCCGAGCGCGCCGGCGCCTTTCGTCAGTGCTTTACCCTGTTCCCGGAGAGCGGTGCGGAGGTGTTGTTCGATGCCGTATTTTTCCCAAAAGACGATGATTTCCGGCCACGAATCGCTCATGGCGAGGCGGATGTTCTTGATCCATTCCGGAATCTGCCGAAGCAAATCGGCGAGTTCGCGCACCAGTAACGATCCAAATATGCCGCTAAAGACAACGAAGGGGATGACAAGGGAGATCAGCACAAGCAATGAAGCCGGAACGGCCCGACCGCGAAGAGTGCGGTGGAGCCAGCCGTAATACGGCTTCATCACCAACGCCAAAATGCCGGCGGCAAGGAGCGGAAGAAGTACACCGGACAACTGCGCGAGAATCAGCGAAAGCAGCCAAATCACTCCTAAGACCGCCGCCACCAAAACAGCGGCGGCCACAGTGGCAATCGCCGCTCCGACCAGACGGCTTTGGCGCGCTGACAACACGTTCATGGCAATCTGCTCCTGGCTGTTTTGAGTTTTCTCTCGGCCCAGGTCCGCAGGATTTCCCGGCCGATTTTGGAATTGTGCCGGATATCGGTGGGCAACCGGCTTCTGAACAGGAAGTGCTCCAAGTCGCGCGTTTGTTCTGCGGACTTCGCAATTTTGCGCAACTGTTCGCGGAAACTCGCGCGTTGCCGTCTGGTTTGCGGATGCTTCCCAGTCTCTGCCTCGATGATCATCACTGGAACTTGCCGTTCTGGCGGTCCGACGCCGACCAACGCGGAGCGATAGACGTCGGGGTGCTGGTTGATGATGGCTTCGCAGCAGACGGTGTACAGCGGGCCGTTCGGCGTGGTCACCAAATGCGCCTTGCGCCCGCAGACCCACAGCAAACCGTCCTCATCGACATACCCGAGGTCGCCGACGCGATGGCGAACCGTGCCGTCCGCCTGGCGAATCTTGGCCAGACGCGTTTTTTCCGGCAAACCGTAATAGCGCTGGGTGACCATGGGGCCCGCCACAGTGATCTCGCCAACCTCGCCGCGTTCAAGTTCGAGATCGTCGGTCCAAGTCTCGATGGCCCGCTCGTCGATCCGAATGATGCGCACATCGGCTTCGGATACGGGGCGACCGACGCAAATGCCCTCCCCCGCATCCGTGCGTGCCGCAGTTTGATTTAGAACCTCGGCACCCGAAATGCTGGATATCGGCAGAGATTCCGTCGCGCCGTAGGGAGTGTGAATCTCGGCGCCGGGGGCCAAAACCTGTTCGAGCATGCGTCTGTGCAGCCAAGCGGGAACAGGTGCTCCCGCCATGAAAATTCGGCGCAGGGACGGTAGTTGCACGCCGTGCTCAACGCAGTGGCTGCTGACTGTTCGCCACAGCGCGGGCGAACCAAAGGAGATCGTCGCGCCGTGATCGCGCACCGCACCGATGATTCGACGCGGATCGACATCGGCGGGACGGGTGGGATCCATGTGTGGAATAATGATCGAGGCGCCCAACGCCAAGCTAAACAATCCGAACAGCGGAAAGCAAGGCAGGTCGATGTCGCCGGGTCCCACGCCGTATCGATCGCGAAGGATGCTGATTTGCGTCTGAAACGTGCGCACACTGTATTCGACGCCCTTGGCTGGTCCCGTGCTGCCGGTGGTAAACAGGATTGCGGCGGGGTCGTCCGCGTCAACGTTCCGGGGAGGAAACGCTTCGGCAACGGCGTTTTGCGCGGATTCGCTCATGCGTCGAGCCAAGGCTTGGGAGGGGGTCGCGGAGACTGTAACGGAGCGAAACGGCGCCGGGAACGCCCGGCGAATCGCTTGGGCTGCGGGCACTCCCAGGAATCCCTGTGGCTCGACCGTGCGCACGCAACGCAAAAAGCCGCGCAACCCCATACCGGGATCAATCAGTACCGGCAGTGCTCCCATTCGAAACAACGCGAAAACCAAGGCCGCGAAATCCGGTCCCGGACGAACCATCAGCAGCGCGCGCATACCGGGGCGCAAGCCGCAATCGTGCAGGTATGCCGCATAAGCGTTGCACAGCTGATTCAGACCGCTGAAGGTTAGCTGCGTATAGCAGTCTCGCCCCGCTCGTTGTCGGCCGGTGGCGTGAGCGATGGCGGCACGACAGGGAAACTGCTCGGCGCTGTCGGTGAGATGGTCGGCAATATTCAAATTTGAGAAATTCCTGTGAAAAGTGCTTGGTCGGCTTGGCTGTTTGTAAAGGATTCGCGGCAATTTTAGTCGATATCGCAACCTTACTGAACGAGATATTTCCAAGCAAGGTACCGCTACTCATCGGGGAGCTTAACTGTAATCTCTGTTCCGGATTTCTCCAGCGTGCACGGGCGGCGGACGGTCTGCTCGTTGTGGCGAACCGTAACGGTGTACGTCGCGGTGAACCCTTCGGTGCGAACGATGCCGTCGGCATCCGTGGTAGCCTGGACGAGCGTGGACCACTCTTCGGTCAGCAGCCGGGTCAGAGTGTCCAACACCGGACGCGCCTCGAAGTTTTTGTCGAACAACGCATTTTTCGGCCGATCCGCAAACGGCGCCCACAGCTCGGAAAAATACACCGCCTTTACCTGCGAATAAGATGCCAACAGCAGCAGCATGTCCTCCATGCGGGTGGCCTGAGTTTCCGCCGTGGGCGCCTCCACATCCAAGCCCGTGACAAGCAGCGGCAGGTCGGTAAATTCCATGATGCGCACTAAGCGGTCCTCCAAGGCTTTCGGGGCCAGGTAGGGGCGCCCAGTCGGCACCCGAAGCGCCAGCCCGTCCAGCGGCGCGCCGGAGTCGCGCAACCAGCGAACAAGACCGAGAAAGTCGTTGAGACGTTCCTCGCCGGGGGATGTCAGTGCCTTGTCTTCGCCCAGAAACAGACGAGCTTTCGGCGCCGCTTCCCGAGCAGTTTCAAACGCAGTCTTGAGCAGGTCCTCCCCCGTAACGTCATACATCTCATGGTAGGTCAGGGGCGAATCGATCACCGTCCATTCGGAAATTGCGGCGGCAAAGGCCGAGGCTTGGGCGCGGATGTGCTTCAGGACGGCGGCGCGCAGATTCTCCGCGTCCAACTGCCGCGCATGACGCGGAGCAAAGCGAAAGGCGGGGGTGTACAAAGCCCGCCCATGCACCGAGATCCCCTCTTCGGACAATTTTGACACCAATGTCTTCAGCTTCTCTTCATCCAGTTGCTCAAACACCGACCAGCGCATGGCATAGGGGAAAAGAATCCGGGTAAACAGGCCGGAATCCAGAACATACTGCCGACAAGCCGCCAGCAGATCCGGGGGCGCCTCCGACGAACGCGATGCAACGCCCTCAAACGCAGGCGCCAAAATCTCAAGGGGCACAACTGCGCCAACCGGCAGAAGAGGACCAGTCTGGGCGATCTCCACCTCGGCATCCCGGACTGGAGCACCGCCGCGCATCACGCGCACCGCAAGCTCTCCGCGGCGGTTTTCCCGAAGCCGCTGCTGAGCTTCCTGGCGCCACTGACGATCCACCGCATCGCCTCCGATCACAAGGGCGTCGGATTCGCTAACCGCTTCCGGGTCCAAGCCCTCGGGCAGAATCCGCACGCTCATATTCCTAAAGGAAACTTGCCCCTGCGCGGCGGCCAGATGAAAGCAGAGCGAACTCTCGCCGGCCATGATGTCTTTTGGAATTTGGTAGGTAAAGGTGCAGGTCGCCCATTTTTCAGTCGGCTTATCGATACGCAGTTCAATATACTTCCGCCATGCCCCGCCCTCCTGCTGCACATAACAGGTGAACCAGTAGTCGGCGGAAATTCGGTAGTCGAAACTCACCTGGAGATTCGTTCCCTTTGTCAGCGCGCGGTCAAGCGTTTGCCGGAGCTGCACGTCCCAAGGACGCTCAGACCGTTGGTTGACGGCTACAGCAAGTGTATTTCCGCGTCCCGTCTCAGGGTTTTCGGCCAGCTCAAAGACGGCCTCGTGGGTTTGATCGTGCACCAGCCAGTCAACCGGCCTGCCGTTGCGCCCCTCGCTAAAGTCGGCATTGCGCAGCAAGTTCCCCTCCGCCGAGCGGGCCGGCACCGGACACACACCCGCCAAGATAAAAAAAATCGCGAACGCCGAACCGCAAAACGGTCCGCAAAAGATGCGTGATGTTACAAAGGTCATGGCACTATCCTCAATATGTTGGGGCGCATTCTAACTAATCGGATAGACGGCGCGGACGCGTTGGAGAAAAGTCTCGTGCAGCCTGCTGTTGGATGCCAAAATTTGATGGTTAGTTTCGGTTCCGTCCTCGCCGGCAAAATCGCTGACCGTACCGCCTGCCTCGCGCACGATCAGTGTGCCGGCCGCCACATCCCAAGGCTGGATGTTCATCTCCCAATACAGGTCCAGGACTCCCTGGGCGACCAGGCATAGATCGATGGCTGCCGATCCGAGACGGCGAATCCCCCGCAATCGATGAATGACATCATTGAACAGGGGCAAGTTATCGGGTTTGATCCGTTGGCGCACGCAGGCGAATCCGGTGGCGGCCAAGGCGCGGATCAGCGTGTCGGTGGAGGACACATGCAGCGGCCGGCCGTTACAAAATGCGCCTCTGCCCTTCTGCGCCTGAAAAAATTGGTCCAGGGCGGGGGCAAACACGAATCCGTGCGTAGTTTCGCCGTACTGTCTGACCGCCACGGAAACGGAGTAGTAGGGGATTCCGTGAACAAAGCTTGTGGTGCCGTCGATGGGATCGACCAGGAAGTATTTGTCCGGATTGCCGTGAGCGCCGCCCTCCTCGCCGACAAAGCCAAAATCCGGAAAAAGTTCGCCCAAGTCCCGGCGCAGACGCTGCTCGATGGCCCGATCCGCAGCGGTGACCAAGTCGGCTTCGCTTTTGTAGTTCACGTGGCTGACCGTCAGTCTTTGCCGCCAATCGAGAACTTCCGCCCCGGCATCCCTTATGACTCGCTGCACAGATTCGTTCATGATGCGTTACTATACCTTATTTAAAGAGGGCGCATACTCCCTGGCAGGAACCAACAGGCTTTCCAGGTGCCGGAGCAGTTCCGTAACCATACCTTCTTCCGGAATAGTTGCGAACACCGCACCATCCCGGAACAACGCGGCCTTCCCGGCACCGCCGGCCAAACCGATGTCCGCATCAGTGGCTTCGCCCGGACCGTTGACCACGCAACCCATCACAGCAATTTTGCGGACATTGGGAACCAAGCCGGATGCCAACCAAGAGTCCAAAGCCGACTCAACGGCCTGCACGGCCGGGATTAGATCAATGGCGGTGCGTCCGCAGGTCGGGCAGGCAACCACTTCAGGCTCGAATCGACGGCACCCGGCCGCCTGGAGAATCCGCCGAGCAAGACGAATTTCGTCAACGGGATTCCCGGTCAAACTCACACGGAGGGTATCCCCGATGCCGTCGAGCAGCAGCGCGCCGATCCCCATGGCCGACTTGACGGTGCAGGTCGACCGAGTGCCCGCTTCGGTCACCCCCAGGTGAAGCGGATAATCGGTGCGCGCGGCAAAATGTCGGCAGGCGGCCACGGTGCTGCCGACATCGGAGGCTTTCAGGCTGACCTTGATGGCCGAACAGCCCGCGTCCTCCAAAATGCGACAAGATTGCTGCGCGCTCTCAGACAACGCCTCCGGGGAAGCTCCACCGTACTTCTCTTTGATGGACGAATCCAGACTGCCCGCGTTGACTCCGACGCGAATGGGCGTGCCCCCCGCTGCTCGACAAGCATGAGCCACACGCTTCAGATTCGACATCCCGCCGATGTTGCCGGGGTTGATCCGGATACCGTGAGCACCACGCTCAACCGCTCCCACGGCCAAACGCCAATCGAAATGGATATCCGCAATCACCGGTAAGGGGCTGTCCGCAAGAACTTCCTCAAACACCGAATATGTGTCTGAGGACGGCACGGCCACACGAACGATTTCACAGCCCGCCGCAGCCAATGAGCGAATCTGCGCCATAAGCGCCTCTGCATCCGCCGCCGGAGCATTGGTCATTGATTGAATGGACACGGGTGACTGCCCGCCCACGGGAACGGATCCAACTTTGAAGATGCGCGTGCGCCTGCGAACGGCCGGTGTCATAAAAACGCCTCCCTAAAGCCACACGAATCAAAAAGTTGAAACCTGTAAACTCGTGTCGCTTTGCCGCTGCCAGAGCATCGGTCAAATCGATAAAACAACGGATGAACCGCATCCAACCACACTGCTTGCCCGCGCAATCCCCAACTCGAACCGCTTCTGTTTTTTATGAATTGCATTTCAATGAAACCCGTTTATGTTACCCCCCCTTATGCAAGCCGGACTAATATTTCGCTCGCCGAAAGCGCGCGCAAAACGAGTCCACAGTCGTGAAATTCAACCAAACAAAAAACAAACATGGCCGAAATCAAAACAACAGACACATCCGACATTGATCAGTTCCTCGATCTCACCGACGTGCCGGGAATGGAATCGCTGCTCTCCGAAGGTGAAACATCGAGTTTTGCCGAAAACGCAATTCTGACAGGGCGCGTCGCAGAGAAACGCGACAATGTAGCACTGATCGATATCGGGTACAAGGCGGAAGGGGCCGTGCCGCGAGATGAATTTTCCGACTGGGAAAACCTGCAAGTGGGCGACGAGATCGACGTCCTGCTGGAGGAAGTCGAAGACGAAAACAACATGCCTGTGGTCAGCGTCCGAAAAGCGGAAATGAAAAAGGCTTGGGACAGACTGGTCACCGAGTGCGAGGAAGGCAGCGTAGTCAAGGGGCTGGTCAAACACCGGGTCAAGGGCGGATTCATTGTTGACCTGGGCATTGAAGCGTTTCTGCCCGGCTCGCAGGTGGACATCGGCGCCGCCCGAAACCTGGACGATTACGTCGGCAACGAGTTCGACTTCAAAATCCTCAAAATCAATCCCGACCGACGGAACGTCGTTGTTTCGCGCCGCGAGCTTCTCGAAGAGGAGCGCGCCGAGAAACGCAAGGAGCTGCTCAAGGACCTCGAACCAGGGCAGTTGCGCATGGGCACGGTGAAAAACATCACCGAATTCGGCGCCTTTATCGACTTGGACGGCCTGGATGGACTGCTGCACATTACCGACATGTCCTGGGGACGAGTCAACCACCCCAGCGAGGTCGTCAAAGTTGGCGAGGAAATTGAAGTGATGGTCCTGGACGTCGATCACGAACGCCAACGCGTTTCCCTGGGACTGAAACAGAAGGAAGGCAACCCCTGGGACACCGTCGACGTCAAATACCCCGAAGGCACCCGCATCCAGGGACGCGTGGTCAACATCATGCCCTACGGGGCGTTTGTGGAGCTGGAACAAGGCGTCGAAGGCCTGATCCACGTCTCCGAAATGTCCTGGACCAAAAAGATCAGCCGGGCCAGCGACCTGCTGAGCGTCGGCGACGAGGTCGAGGCAGTCGTTCTGGATGTGAAAAAGGACGCGCGCAAAATTTCCCTGGGACTGCGCCAGACCATGGAGAACCCGTGGGAAATGATCGCCGAGGAGTTCCCCTGCGGCAGCAAAATCCGCGGCAAAGTGCGCAACATGACCTCGTACGGAGCGTTTGTTCAAATTCGCGACGACATCGACGGTATGATTCACGTCTCAGACATGTCCTGGACCCGCAAAATCAACCATCCCAGCGAAATGCTCAAAAAGGGCGAGGAAGTCGAGGCGGTCATCCTTGACATCGATCCGGAACAGCAACGCATCTCCCTGGGCATGAAGCAGCTCACCGAAGATCCTTGGAGCAACATCGAATCACACGTCAGCGTCGGCGACGTGGTGGAAGCCACCGTCACCAAGATCACTTCCTTCGGGGCGTTCGTAGAGCTGGAACAGGGCATTGAGGGATTGATCCACATCTCGCAGCTCAGCGATGAGCGCGTCGAAGACGTCAACGAGGTGGTACAGGTGGGCCAGACTGTGAACGCGCGGGTCGTGCGGATCGATTCCGCCGAACATCGCCTCGGCCTGAGCTTGGCGTCAAGCGATGAGGCGGTGACAGCCGAGACCGGCGCCTCCGGCGCTGTTCAGGAACGAACTCTGCGACCGGGAGAATCCATCGTCGACATGGGAGACGCTTTTTCGGACGCGTTCGCCGGATTGACTGCGGCCGCCGAGAAAACCAAGGCGGAAAGCGACGAGTCAACCTCCGTGGCCGAGGACGAAAGCGCGACGCCGAGCAAGCAGGAAATTGAGAATCCACCGGCGGACGACACCGAAGCGGACGAAACCAACGAACCCGCGGCAGACCAGAAAACCACGGCGGAAACCGACTCATCCGAGG
>JBMCIU010000047.1:0-9009 GCA_048616755.1 Verrucomicrobiota bacterium | reverse complement strand
GGCTTGTCGGCGCGGAGTTTTATTCATCGCCGTTCCAGTAGCGTTCCTGGCGGGTGACGGCTTGAACGCTTTGCCAGATTTGGCCGGTGGGATCGATTCTGCGTCGTTCGCGCGTTGCCAGGGCAATGGGGACGTGAGTGAACTGTCCCTGCCAATGGCCGACGACCATGTTGGTGCGCCCGGACATGGCCGCGTGAACGGCGTTTTCGGCCAGATGGACGCAGAAGACCGCGTCGGTGCCACGTGCCGGGACGCTGCGCACCATGTAGCTGGGATCAAAGTATTTGACCGAATGCTCGATGCCGAGTTTATCCAGGTCTTCGCCGATGCTGTTTTTGAGGAAGATGCCGATGTCCTTGTTGAGCAGATTGCCGGAGGCGTCGCGGATTTCCTTGCCCTCCAAAAGGTGTTGTCCTGCGCCTTCGGCGACGACGATGACCATGTGGTCCTTGATGGCCAAGCGGTGACGCACGGCGGAGAGCAGGCCGTGTTCTCCTTCCATCTCGAATGGAACTTCGGGGATGAGGCACATGTTGGCGACGCTGTTGGCCAGGCAGGCGTAGGCGGCGAGAAATCCGGAGTCGCGTCCCATCAGTCGGACGAGGCCGATGCCGTTTTTCACGGCTTTGGCTTCATCGTGCGCGCAGCTAATGACGGCTGAGGCGGCGTAGACGGCGGTTTCGAAGCCGAAGGTCCGCTCCATGAATCCGACATCGTTGTCGATGGTTTTGGGCACGCCGATAACACTGATGGGCAGATCCCACTTTTGCGCGCACTCCGAGATTTCGCGGGCGGCGCGCAGTGTGCCGTCTCCGCCGATGGCAAAGAGGACATTGATGTTGCGAAGGTGTAGCGTGCGGACGATTTCCTCGGTGTCCTGCTGACCGCGGGAGGTGCCGAGTATGGAGCCGCCGTTCTCGTGGATGGTGTCGACGATCTCGGGATTGAGGTCGATGGGATCCAGTCCGGAGCTGGAGACCAGACCGCGATAGCCGTAGCGGATGCCGAAGATGTTGGTGACGCCGTAGCCGAGCCAAAGGGTATTGACAAGACCCTTGACGACGTCGTTGAGCCCCGGACAGAGACCTCCGCAGGTGACGATGGCCGCGCGCGTCCAGGCCGGATCGTGGCGAATGTGGCGGCGAGGGCCGGCGGCCTCGAAATACGGCACCTCCTGATCTGCCTCGCGGATTTCGTCCACAGTCGAGCGACGAGAGTAATAAGCGATCCCCTCCTCGTCGGCGACGTAGCTAACGTGCTTCAGGGGGCTTTCCAGAACGGGGCCGTCGGCGTGGTCGATGGAAAAGTCAAGTTTGCAGACGGTTTGCCAATCTTTGATGACTGCCATATTGTTTCTCCTTTTGTCCTTCTTTGGGTAGGGCGAAAAGTTCAGGTCTCGCCAAGTCCCACGGCCAGTGCGGGGATGAGGCTCAGTAGCGACTGCCAATCATGCAGCGATGCGGTTTCCGTCGGGGTGTGGTTGCCGGCGGAGGGGATAAGCAGCGCGTGAACCGGTGCAGGCAGTCCGGCCTGGGGGAAGGCCCGCGCGTCGGTGCCGCTAAAATTGTACACTTCGGTTTGCAGAGCTGCGCCACAGTTTGCGGCGATGCTCAGGATTCGGTCCCGCTCGTCCGGTGACAGCAGGACGGATGCGTCGGAGAGAGTGAGGACTGGCCCCTCGCCGATGCGAACGTGTTGTGAATGCGCCTCGTACGTGGCATCCACGCAGAATACCATATCCGGCTGTACGGCGCGTGCAAACACGGGCGCGCCGAATCCTCCCATTTCTTCGCAGGCCGTGGCGCCGAGGACCCAGTTGACGGTTTCGGGGAGGCGCCGCTCTCGGAGTTTTTGGCCGAATTCGTGGAGCAGCAAGCAACCTAAGCGGTTGTCGAGGAAGGGAGAGCTGACGATGCCGTCTTCGCGAATGTCGGGATCGGCGGCGAAGCAGGCGCGGTCGCCGGGCGCGGCACCCTCGACCTGCTCGCCGAAGTAGAGATCGGCTCCCTCGGCGTCCGACTCGCGACGCAAGTTGAGGTTAAATGTGCCTGCGCCGGTTTTGATGACGACGGGGGTTGCGTCGCCGTCGAAATGGGGTCCCCCGAGCGGGATCATCCTGAGCCGTCCGTCAACGACGGCTTCGACGATGTACCCTGGCGAATCCATGTGCGCGCAGACCAGCACGGTCGGGCGGTCGGACGAGAACTGGGAAGGCGCTGCGGCGGAGACCGCAAACCGGCCGTGGCGTCGGCACTGGAGTCCGCCTTGCTCCCATGAGCGCATCAACAGGTCGGCGACTTCCGCCTCGTCGCCGGGAGTGCTGTGGGCTAGCAGGAGGGAGGTTAGGGCCTGCCGCGAAAAGGGGGGCGGGGTTGGTGAACTCACAGCAGGCCTCGACGCCGCAGGGTTGAGTGGATGAAGTCAACGATGGCTTGACGTTCGGCGGGCATGGTCTCGCAGCGTGTCGGCAAATCGAAGAGGGAATCGATGGCGGGATGATGGGCGACATTTTCGCCGACGGCGCGCTGTATGGCGTCCTGAAACTTTGCGGGGTGCGCAGTGGCCAGGCAGACGGTGGGGCAATCGGGCTGCAGGCATGTTTGGGCGACGTGCAACCCGACGGCGGTGTGGGGATCTACCAGATAGTTGTGTTCAGTGTGATAATGGGCGATGGTTTCAAGTGTTTGTTTGTCATCGCACTGCCCGGCGGCAAATGCTTCGTCATCGCCTGGCACTTCGATTTTGCCGGTGTGTTTAAATTTGTCCATGGCGTCGATGACGCGTTTTGGATCCTGGGCCAGGCGGTAGAACAGATAGCGCTCGAAATTGCTGGCCACCTGGATGTCCATGGACGGGCTAAGGGTGTTGTGAACGTCGCCGAGTTCGTATCGACCGGTGGAGAAGAAGCGGGCGAGAATATCGTTGGCGTTAGTGGCCAGAATGAGCCTTCGGATGGGTGCGCCCATCCGGCGGGCGATATAGCCGGCGAAGATGTCGCCGAAGTTGCCGGTGGGAACCGACACCTGAATTTCGCGGCAGCCGGTGCGCTCGCGCAAGCGGAAGGCGGCATGAAAGTAATAAACGGTCTGCGCCAGCACGCGAGCCCAGTTCACAGAGTTGACCGCGCCCAGATGAAGAGATTCGCGCAGACGGGTATCGCTGAACAGCTCTTTGAGGATGCGTTGGCCATCGTCGAAGGATCCCTCAATGGCGATATTGTGGACGTTGTCGTCCATGACCGTGGTCATCTGGCGTTCCTGGATGGGACTGACCCGGCCGCGGGGATGCATGATGAAAATTTCAATGCTGGGTTTGCCGCGCACGCCTGCGATGGCGGCGCTGCCGGTGTCTCCGCTGGTGGCGCCGAGGATGTTCAGGTGGGTCTGCCGTTCCTCGAGGATATGTTCGAACAGGTGGCCAAGGAACTGCAGGGCAATGTCCTTGAAGGCAAGGGTCGGACCGTGGAAAAGCTCCATCACGTGCAGTTCGCCAACCGGCACGATCGGCGCGATTTCCGGGTGCGAGAAGGCTTGGTAGGCGCGCTCCACCAAATCGTCCAGTACGGTGCGGGACAGATCGCTGCCGATGAAGCAGGCCATGACTTCGGCGGCCAGTTCGGGGTACGTCAGTGTTTGCCAGCGGTCGAGTTTGCCGCTGACGTCGGGAATTTTTTTCGGCAGCAGCAGGCCTCCGTCGCGGGCGAGTCCGGTCATAACGGCATCGCGGAAGCCGAGTGGCTCGCCGCCGCCGCGCGTACTGATGTATTGGGATGCGGATGACATGATGGTTTGGTTGGTGTAATGATTGCGGAATTGCGCAGTTCGCGGGTTCAGGCTTGTTGAAGCTCGTCCCGGATTCGCCGAGCGGCTTCGGCGGGGTTCGCGGCTTGGGTCACTGGACGTCCGACCACAATATAGTTTGCTCCCGCGGCGGCGGCTTCGGCCGGCGTCATTACGCGCTTTTGGTCGTTGGATTGGCTGCCTGCCGGTCGAATGCCGGGGACTACCAGTTGGAAGTCGTGACCGCAGACGCTGCGGACGAGCTGAATTTCATGGGCGGAGCAGACGACTCCATTCATGCCGGAATTGCGAGCCAGGCAGGCCAGTCGACGGACCTGCTCGGCTGAGCCGCCCTCAATGCCGACGGTTTGCAGCTCCTCATCGTCAAGGCTGGTCAGCACGGTTACCGCGATAGCCAGGATGCCCGCCTGCTCGGCGGCCCGTGCTGCGGCATGCAGCATGGAGGGTCCCCCCGATGCGTGGACGTTGGTCATGCGGGCGCCGGTCGCGGCCGCGGCAAGGACGGCTTGGTGCACGGTATTCGGGATGTCGTGAAACTTCAGATCGAGAAACACGTTTTTGCCCGCTTCGGTGAATACGGAAACGGCGGCAGGGCCGTGACGCGTGAACAGTTGGTTGCCGACCTTGTACCAGTCGGCGGCGGGACCGACGGCGTCGATCAGGCGTTTTGCCTCATCCGGCTCGTCTACATCCGCGGCGACAATGAGTTGGGTGGAAAGAGAGGATTTGCGCATATTTGCTCCTGCGATATACTTTAGTGCAGCTGTTGCCACACGGGATCGGGCCAGTGCATGGCACTGCGGCGAAAGGCGCCAATAAAGAGAAAAAACAACGCCGGCGGCAATGTCATGACGCCGAGGAACGGCAATGGCGCATGGAACCACAGTGCCGCCGCGTCGCTGAACGAGTGGTTTGGCATGACCAATGGCCAAACCAGGAAGGAAACGTGCAGGCTGATCAACGGCACCGCTCCCAGGTAGAGCAGAACCTGGCGCACCAGCCGCGCGCGCTGTTCCAGACGCGGCTCGTCCGCCTTGGCGGCAACTTTACGAAACAGCTCGGTGTACTCCCCCAAATACCAGAAAAAAAACAGCACGGCCAGGAAGGCGCCAATCAGCAGGTAGAGATTGCCGCCAAGGTTGCGATACCAGTAAATGAATGGAGAAAACCCCAGAGTCAGGATCGCCGAGGCTCGCAGGCGCCAGAGACCGTTGGCCAACCAGGGCTCCCCGCTGCAGGGGGGGAGAAGCAGCACCGCTGCCAACAGTGCGACCAATGGGATCAAATACCACGGCGTCATGGCCTTGAACCAGCCTTGGTTGAACGACGGCACAAGCAAAAAAAGCCCCAAGGCAAACAGGCTGTATTGCAGGGCATCGAGCGTTCGCATCCAGTGGATGCGTGTCAGCGGTTGCGAGGTGTTGTTGCCCACGCTCTCAATGTCCGTCCATGTGATCAAGATATTGCGAGTACTGTTTGGCGGTCATCAGCAGCTCCAGTTCGGTCGCCTCGTCGTACTCCATACGGAACAGCCAGTTCTTGTAGCCGTCAACATGAAGAACCTCCGGGTAATCGAGGACTTCCTTGTTGACTTCGATGACGCGTCCGGTCAGCGGCGAGCGCACGCTTTGGATACCGGCGGACAGATGAAGGTGCAGGCAGTCGGTGTCGATTTCCAGCTCGTCATCGACAAGGGGGGTGTCGATGCTGATGATCGGCGGTGTGACTTCGAGGCGGTCTTCAGTGAGGCCAACTTCAGCGTGGTGATTAGTTTTGTCGGGGCGCACCCAGACGTGTCGGTGGTTGTACAGCAGCTCTGCGGGATGGTCCATCATGCGGGGTCTCCACTGGGTTGTTTTAATTATGGCTCGCAAGGTGGTATGTTACACACTCATTCGGCTCTATGCAAGCCGCCGTTGAAAGATGGCTGCACGATCCCTCACGAAGAGGGATAATCTGCCGAATGACCGAGATTGTCCAGGTGGGGTCTCGGCGTTGATTTTACAGTAGACAAACAAGCAGGGCGGGCAGGTGCTTTGACAAACTCTTCACTTCAATATTTCGTTCGACGTCCCGACAAATCCGAACACGGCCCTTTTGATCGCGAAAAGCTGGTGCAGCTGTTCAGCACCGGTGAATTCGATTACCGTTGCAAGGTCCGCAACTCTTTAATTAAAGAGTGGAAAGAACCGGATGAGGTGGCGCCGCTCAAGCCCATCGTCCGCGCTCAGCGCGAAAACGACCAGGCAAGGCAGGATGAACGAGCCGTCAGCAAACTGAAAAAACGGGTCAGCGCCGCCAAACCGCAGCAACCCGACGCAATGGAACGACTGCACCAACGCAACGTCTTCACTTTCACCCCAGCTCCGATTCGATTGCGCATGCTGGCTGGAATTACGGATTTTTTATTGGTGGCTCTCTGGGCGGGGTGCGTGACATTCCTGGCCGTGCAGGCAGCCCGGGCGGGGACAGTATCGCCCAACGCCGCGTTCTACGTGGGTTTCGGCGCATTTCTGGCCGGTGCCGAGTTATTGCTGGTCTGGCCGCTGGGATTCCATGCACAAACGTTTGGCCAGCGTTTTTGGGGGCTCATGGTGGTGCGCATGCGGGGGCAGCAGGCGTTTCTGATGCGTGCCTTTCTCTTTTCGGTGATTGCCTGCCTGCTCGGCTGGACAACACCGATTGTCGCCTTTGTTTTGCCGACGCGTCGGGCGTTGCCGGACATCATCACCCGCACGCGCGTGGTTCGCATTCGAGTCGTCGGCTCTGATTCCTGGACGGTGGCGCGATGACGGGATTCTCGACTCAAAGACGCCACCGTTCCGGCCTGCTGTTCCGGTATGTGAGTCGCGAACTGCTGCTACCCTTCGGGCTGTGTGTGTTTGGATTACTCGGGCTGTTTTTGATCGCCGATGCGCTGGATGCCCAGAGGGCGTTAACCAAAGCCGGCGCCGACTGGCAATATACGGCGGTCTATCTACTGCTGTGTCAGCCCCTGAATCTGGTTCATGTACTGCCCATGTCGGTGATGTTGGGGGCCTCGGTTACCACATCGTCCATGGGCCGGCATCATGAAATCACGGCGGTTCGCAGCTCCGGAATTTCGCTGCTTCAATGGGGCCGCCCGTTTTGGATGCTCGGGCTGTCGGCGACGATTGTCACGTTTTGCCTGTGCGAGTTTGTCGTTCCCGCACTTTCGGTTCGCGTGCAGCAGTTGCGGGACGGGCCTGCGGCGGCGAAAAACAGCACAGCTTCCGATGCTTCTCAACGACTGCTGGCCTACCGCAACCGGGACGGTAACCGCGACTGGTTTTTCGAAGGGTTTGCCCAAACAGGCGAAGGCGAGGGTGTGCTCGTGAAACAGTACCGCGCCGGAGGGGAGCTGGTTTGGGAGCTGCAGGCCCGCTCAGCTCACTATACGGAGGGAGAATGGCAATTTCAGGACGCAGTGCTTACGCGCTACCTCATGCGGGACGGATATCCGCAGCCGGTGCGGACATCGCAGTTCGAGACCTATGCCCGTTCCGAGTTGGACGAGCCTCCGGAGGCCGTGACCGGCGAGCTCCGTCCCACCGAAGACATGGCCGTGCGCAACATGCTCGTGATGCTGGATGAGGACGGCGCAATGCCTGAACGAACCCGAGACATCCTTGAAACCACCGTCTGGTATCGTCTGGCTTACCCGTGGACCTGCCTGATGTGCGCGTTGGTTGGCGTAGGATTGAATGCGGCGAGTGCGCGCCGGGGAGCGCTCGGCGGCTTTGCCTCCTCGGTGGGAATCATTTTTCTGTTCTACACCGTCAGCGAATTTTCCGTCCTGTTCGGACGCACCGGACACATTCCGGCAGCAGCCGCAGGGGTGGTGCCCGTGGTCGCATTCCTAGCCTGGGCGGCCGCGCGAGTCTACAGAAATCGTTGACCTGATTTCGATTAACAATACCGAAAAGGCAAACAAGCTCATGAGACATTGGCGCCCGAAAAACCGTACATTTCATATTCCGGAAAATCGCCGACAGCGTCTGCTTGACAGCGCCAAGAGCAAGCGCAAACCATTTTCCCGCGTGCGTTTGACGATCTGGCTGGTCGAGTTTGTTGCCCTGCTGGGGGCGATAGAACTTTTCCTGCTGCCGAGCTGCCAGTCTCCCGATGCCTCCGCCCCCTCGCTGCGCCCTCCCCGCCCGGCGCCCCCGCCTAAGGCCGCTCCAGACTTCGAGCTGAAGGTCAGCCTTCCTAACTCTCTGCGTCCCGCCCGCAAGCCCCTCCTTCCTTCGACCAAACTGCTCGCACCCGGCAGCCGCACCGCCCAGGAGAAGCAAGTGCGCCACGCGCGGAGCAACGGCCTGCCGCTGGAGATCGTCAACGCCAGCAGCGGTTGCCGCCGCCTGCTTGCCGGGCTGGGCCTGAACAAGCTCTTCATCTTCGCCACCACGCCCACGGAGAGTCGGGACTGGCAAAGCCTCTGCCAGGCCCAGCGCGACGACCCCAAGGCCGCGCGCCGACAGGAACGCACCGTTCTCGAGGCACACGAGACCTTGATGGAGGTGGACCCGGAAAACGTCCCCAAATTCAAGGACGTGGTCGATTATCTGCGCAGCGGCCTGGAGGAACGGCCCTGAGCGTTTGTTTTCGGGCCGCCGCGACAACTGCGGCGCACCCCAACCACTAAGGAGGTCAGAAACATGAAGCATGTTTTCACTCTCAGCATTCTCGTCCTGTCCCTGTGCCTGTCGGCCGTGGCCCAGGACGCCGACGGCAAGCTCACCGTGCGCACCATCAGCATGGACGAGGTCTTCGACAAGTATTACCGCACCTATGATGTGAAAGAGCGCTTCACGGCGCGGCAGGCGGACCTGGCCAAGGAAGAGGCGCTGAAGAAGGACGAGATGGAGCGCCTGGCCCGGGACATCGAGAAGCTCAACAAGGAGATGGCCGCCTTCACCCCCGAGAAGCGCGAAGCGACCAAGGAAGAGATCGAAGAGAAGATCTACCGCTTGCAGCGTATGCAGAGCGATTTCCGGGATTGGCAGCGCAAGCGTGAGATGGAGTTCGAGCGGGAGTTCGGCCAGGAACGCGCCCGGATCGTCGAGGAGCTGCGCATGGCGGTCGCCGATTACGCGCGGGAGAACAACATCGACATCGTGCTGGACCGCAGCGGCCAGAGCAAGAACAACGTGGCCGTGGTGGTCTTCGCCCATCCGGAGTGGGATAT
>JBMCIU010000046.1:0-9009 GCA_048616755.1 Verrucomicrobiota bacterium | reverse complement strand
AGGTAGGCGTTTTCCAGCTGTTTGACCATTGTTTCGCTGTCGAATTGCTGTTGGACGCGTTTTTGTCCATCGCGTCCCATGCGGCGGCGCATCTGCGGATTCCGCAAAAGCTTCAGAAGGGCGTCTGTAGCGGCATCGACATCTTCGGGCGGACAAAGAATGCCGGTTCGATCGTTTTCGATGACTTCCGGTGTGCCGTCCAGATCAAACGCCACGGCGGGAACCCCACCGGCAAGGGCTTGAACAACGGTCCGAGGCAATCCCTCGCGCAGCGAAAAGTGCGCCAGGATGTCCATTAGCGCCACATAACTCGGGATGGTCGACGGCGGCACAAGCCCGGCGAAGACAACGTTGGCTCGGATCCCAAGACCGCTCGCCATTTCCTCCAGTTCCGCCCTGCGCGATCCGTCGCCGACCAACAGAAAGCGCGCGTCGGGAAACTCGGGCACGATGCGCGCGGCGGCCTTGAGCAGGACATCGTGCCCCTTTAGGTCGAAAAGCCGGGCAATTTTGCCGATTACCGGCACCCCCGGAGGGATGCCGAGATTTGCGCGCAAGGCGGAATCCGGCACGGCCGTCGCGTAGGGTTTCAAATCCATGCCGCTGTACACGACCGAGTATTTTTCGCGCTCGGCCACGCCTGCGTCTACGCATTGGTCGACCATGGCCTGCGCCACCGCAAAAATGTGATGACAATGCTGCGCGGCCAGCCGCTCAAGAAGGATGTACAAACGGTTGCGCCAATGCGATTGGTAAGGGTGAAATGCTTGGCCGTGAACAGTGTGAACCACTACGGGAACGCGGGCGCGCCAAGCAGCCAGACGACCCAGGACGCCGGCCTTCGATGAATGAGTGTGAACAACATCAAAGGAACTTTCACGGAAAAGTTGCAGTAGCTCCCGGTAGCCAAACCAGTCCGCGGGCGGATTCAGCGGGCGAACCAGACCATCCACCTCGATCACGCGCACTCCGCTGATCTCAGCGGTGTCCAAAAGCCGTCCCTCCGGTCCGCTGCTGGGACCGGTGATCAGCGTGACGCGGTGGCCCCGATCCGCGAGGCCGCAACACGTCAGCAAGGTGTTCTCCTGAGCACCTCCGACGATCATCCGTGTGATTACATGACAGATAGTCAAAAGTAGTCTCTTTGCTTTTTTCGCTGTGCCCCTTGACACAATGCGCTTGGGACATGATGGTTTGCGCTAACTATGGCGACAAAGTTAAACGTAGCCGTGAACGCTAACGGTATTAAACATACCGCCGAAACCGCAACAATAAAACTAAGCGCAGGTACCATGACAGATTCAGCCACCGAAATCATCGAGCAAGTCAGCCAGTCCCGAGACCGCATGCTAACCGAAATTCACCGGGTGATCTACGGCCAGGACGACGCCATCGAGCAGATCATGATCTGCCTGCTGGCGGGCGGACACAGCCTGTTGGTCGGCGTGCCCGGACTCGGCAAAACCTTGCTGGTCAAGACAATCGCGCAGCTGTTTGATCTGGATTTTCGGCGCATCCAATTCACTCCGGACCTAATGCCTGCCGACATCTTCGGCACGCAACTGTTCGAGGAGGATCCCGCCACCGGCAAGCGCTTCTTTCGCTTCGCCAAGGGGCCAATCTTCGGCAACATTGTCTTGGCCGACGAAATTAACCGCACGCCGCCCAAAACGCAAGCGGCGCTGCTGGAGGCCATGCAGGAGCGCCATGTAACCGCCGCCGGGGAAACCCATCCCTTGGACGCGCCGTTCTTCGTGCTGGCCACACAGAACCCCATCGAGCAGGAGGGGACCTATCCCCTGCCCGAAGCCCAGCTCGACCGCTTCCTGCTCAATATTGTACTGGATTATCTGCCCATCGAGGCGGAGGAGCGAATGGTTAGCGCCACTACTGCGCCCGCCGAGCCGGACCTGACCCCGATCCTCGACGGTGCAAAGATTATCGAACTGCAGCGCCTGGTTCGCGAGGTGCCCGCCGACAGCAGCGTGGTTTCGTTTGCCGTTCGACTGGTAAACGCGACCCGCCCCGACTCCGAGCTGGCGCCGACCGTTGTTCGCGACAAGGTTAAATGGGGAGCAGGCTCGCGCGCATCCCAGGCGCTAATCCTTTGCGGCAAGGCGCGCGCCCTGTTGCAGGGACGCTGCAATGTGGCCGAAGAGGATGTGCGCGCCTTGGCAGAACCGGTGTTGCGTCACCGAATCATCACTAATTTTCACGCCGAAGCCGAAGGCCTGACTCCGACCGATATCATCCGCGAAGTCGCCGGTACCGTGAAAATGTGAGCGATCGAAACAGGCGAGATGTCTGTCGCTTTGCCATCCTCGGCGGAGCATCGTTGGCGCCGCCCGGTTGCCGCTTTGCTGCCATTTTGGCGGATGGCCTCTGTCCGACGGACGCCCCCCTATGGTGTCGAACCGCCGGTTCGGGGGTGGACTCCTGTTCTACAAAGGACGCTGTCCGACGGATTTAATCGTTGTCGGCCGGCCTCATTCCTACGACGAACTCACCGCGAAACGAGGTGTCGGCATACCTCGCCAGCAGGTCTTCGGCCACTCCGCGAATGCATTCCTCGTGCAGTTTCGTCGCTTCCCGAATCAGCGCCACCCGAGTGGTGCCGCCGACCACGCGGACAATCTCCTCGAGAAGCCGCCCGATTCGGTGCGGGGACTCGAATAAAAACCACGTCCCGCCAATCTCGCGCATGCCGGCCAAGGCGGTTTGGCGTTTGCCCGATTTGGGCGGCAGGAAGCCGCCGAAGTGAAACGTGTCCACCGGCAATCCGGCGGCGACTATGGCGAACGTCAAGGCGGAAACGCCGGGGATGACCTGCGGCTGAATGCCCCGTTTCAGGGCTTCGCGCACGATCAGGAATCCCGGATCTGACACCGCGGGCGTGCCGGCGTCCGACAGGATGGCGATCTTTTCTCCGCCCTCGACTCGGTCAAGCAAGCTCTGAGTGCGTCGATGTTCGTTGTGTGCGTGGTAGGCGGTGCGCGGTGTTCGGATGTCAAAGTGGGCGCACAGCTTGGCGGCTCGCCGAGTATCCTCCGCTGCGATACAGTCCGCCTCTCCCAGCATGCGGACTGCGCGGAAGGTCATGTCCTCGAGGTTGCCGATGGGAGTGGCTACCAGCGCCAGCCAGCCGGATTGCGAAGCACTGTCATGCATTGTGCTGATCCTGTGAGACTGGTTTCAGTGTTCAGTGTTCGGTGTTCAAAATTCAAAATTCAAAATTCAAAATTCAGCATTCAAGATTCATCATTCAAGATTCAAGATTCAAGATTCAAGATTCAAGATTCAAGATTCAAGATTCAAAATTCAGCATTCAACATTCATCATTCGATCTCACCCGGCGTGTGTCAAACCAGCGGTTCGTGGGTGGACTCCTGTAAGACTAGTTTCAGTGTCCGGTGTCCAGTGTTCAGGTCATTAGCGGGGCGGGCATCTCGGCCTGCCATCCCGCCCCGAACCGCAGACAGGGATACCTGCGACACTATAGCATCGTGGAAAAGAAAGCCCGCCTTGCATGGTGTAAATGCTTGGCGGGCTTTGCTTTGTAAATGGTCGGGACGAGAGGATTCGAACCTCCGACCTTTTGACCCCCAGTCAAACGCGCTAACCAGACTGCGCTACGTCCCGATTGAGTTGTTGCGAGAGGTAATGTACCGCCGTTGGACGTGACGTCAAGCGCTGTTGCGTCTTTTTGAAAGTGGCTTGCGCGGTTGTACAGTACGTGCTTTTCAGGCGGCGCGCAGGTTGGGTGCCACCCTCCTCGATTTTCGCAAGATTCGGCGGTATGGCAAAGACGGATTGCGGTCACACTAATAGCGGCGAGGTTTGACATTATGAATTGGAATGACGAAGTCTTTCGCGGACGAAGTTTGCTGACTCTCAATGATCTCTCGGATGAGGAGATGCTGGTTTTGGTGGACTTGGCGGGACGACTCAAGGATGGCAAACGGACGAATCGCGCGGGGATGGTACAGCATTTGAAGCGGCGCGCGGTGGTGTTGGTGTTTGAGAAGCCGTCGACTCGGACTCGCTGTGCGGGCATGGTCGCCGCCTCCGACGAGGGCGCGTCAGTGGCGTACTTGGGCAAGGGAGAGATTCATCTTGGCAAGAAGGAGTCGGTGGCGGACACCGCGCGGGTTCTGGGTCGAATGTTCGACGGGATAATGTTTCGCGGGTTTGCGCATGATACGGTGACGGCGCTGGCTAAACATTCGGGTGTGCCGGTGATGAATGGTCTGACAGACGAAGCTCATCCCACGCAGGTATTGGCGGACCTGTTGACGATTCGTGAGTCTTTCGGGCGTCTGGCGGGTCTGCGTTTGGCGTACTTGGGGGACGGGCGCAACAATGTCTGCAATTCACTGATGCTGGGGTGCGCGAAAGCGGGTGTGAATTTTGTTAACTGCTGTCCGCCGTCGCTGGTGCCGGATGAGGGATGGCTGAGGATGGCGCGCGCGGCGGCCGAGCGCAACGGCAGCACTGTCGAGGTTGTGCACGAGCCCGCTGCCGGCGTGA
Source organism: Verrucomicrobiota bacterium (assembly GCA_048616755.1). Taxonomy (GTDB): domain Bacteria; phylum Verrucomicrobiota; class Lentisphaeria; order Oligosphaerales; family CAZSBQ01; genus CAZSBQ01. The sequence goes on along the minus strand of JBMCIU010000046.1, from coordinate 4,482 downwards.
AAGGCGCCAATGTTCTTTACACCGACGTGTGGACGTCGATGGGCGAGGAGAGCCAGTTCAACGAGCGCGTCGAGCTGTTGCGTCCCTACCAGGTCAACGCCGAATTGGTGGCCGCCGCCGGCACTGCCGAAACAAATGAACTGATTTTTCTTCATTGCCTGCCTGCATACCATGATAGAAATACCGAGTTGACCCGTGAGATCGGCGCGCTGGAGGTGACCGACGAGGTGTTTGAAGCAGACTACAGCCGCGTGTTCGACGAAGCGGAAAATCGGATGCACACGATCAAGGCGGTGATGGTGGCAACGATGGCCGACTGAGTGCGAAGATAGAAGCAGCTGGCGAGACCTTTACCGCCATGGCAGTGGTGTTGAATCTTGCTGGGGGGCGTGGTAGAATATCCGGCTGTGTAGGATAGAGTCCGCGCAATCGAGACAATGTCATTGATTTGAGGCTTGAGAGGATGGACCCTATGAGGCAAGTACCATAGCAGCGGAGACAGTCATGCACGGCAATAAACGATTGATCGACATTGAATGGGATGAACTGCAGGGCCTGCCGCTTTCCGATAAAAGCGCATATTTTAACAAGGACGGGCGGCCGCTGCACGTGCTGACGGCACAGCAGTTCGACCGTGAAATGCTCGACAATTTGTGCGACTTGGCTACGAACATCCGGCACATTGCAAAGAATAAACCGGGAATGCGCTTTCTCTCCGAACTGCTCGACCATCGGCGGGCTATGCTCTACTTTTCTCAACCCAGCAGTCGCACCTTCTTGTCCTTCTACGCCGCCTGCGAGAACCTGGGGCTGAAGCTGGCCGAAGTTCGAGACACCAGCACTTCCAGCGAGATGAAGGGGGAGTCGCCCGAAGATACCGTGCGCACATTCAGCAGCTATTTCGACCTGATCATCATGCGCTCGCCCAAGCAGGGTTTTGCCGAGCGAATGGCATGGCTGTTGAGCAACACCGACCGCCCTGTCCCCATCATCAATGCGGGCTCGGGCAAGGACCAGCACCCGACGCAGGCGCTGCTGGACATCTATACGCTGCAGCGCAGTTTCGAGCGGATCGGCGGGATCGAGGGCAAAACGGTAGTGTTTTGCGGCGATCTGGCGCGCGGGCGGACAGTGCGCTCGCTGTCCTATCTGCTGACCAATTACCCCGGCGTGCGCCAAATTTTTGCCGCCCCTCAGCAGTTGCAGGTGGGAGACGATATTCTCCGGCAACTCGACGAGCACAACATCGAGTACCACACCACGGAAGATTTCCACGCGGTAAAGGCGGATGCGGACGCTATTTACATGACTCGCCTGCAGGATGAATGGGATGAAAAAACCGGCACCAGCGCGGAGTTCGACCAGAATGAATATCGCCTCGGCGGATCGGATATGACCATGCTAAAACAGACGGCGGTAATCATGCATCCGCTTCCCCGGCGTCAGGAAATTGCCGTTGACGTCGACCGGGATGCGCGCGCCATGTATTGGCGCCAGGTCCGCAACGGCATGTGGATTCGCGCCGCCCTGATCGCTACCATGTTTCAGCTTGAACCCACGGTTCGCGAGTACTATTTCCGCAATATCGTCTGAGTTGACAACTCTCTGCAAGGAGTCCCAATTGGTGAGTGCCATTCCCGATCTGATGCTTTTGAACCTGCTGTTTTTTGTGATCGGCTTGGTGATCATTGTCAAGGCAAGCGATATTTTTCTGGAGAGTGCGATCTGGATTGCGGAAGCATCGGGCATTCCACAGGTTATTATCGGTGCGACTATTGTGAGTTTGGGGACGACTCTGCCGGAGGTGGTGTCCAGTTGCACGGCGGCGTTCCAGGGCGTGCCGGACATGGCCGTGGGCAACGCGGTCGGTTCGGTGGTCTGCAATACCGGGCTTGTGCTCGGCGCCGTGGTGTTTTTCATAACCACGACCGTCAAGCGGGAAGTGTTTCTGATTAAGGGTGCATTCATGCTTGCCGGTTTGCTGTTTGTTCTGTGCATGGGGCTTCCGGACGCCAGTGGTACAGGACCAGTGATCACTCGCAACGAGGGAATAATCCTGCTGGTGTTTCTAACGGTGTACCTGATCGTGAACTACTACGAGTCGATGCATGCCGGCGCGCCTCCCGCAGAGGTGGTGGAAAGCGTGCAGGTGGACAAGGCGACGCAGGCGGCGTGGGCTCGGCACATCGCTTTGTTCGCGGGGGGAGCCGTCTTTGTGGCTGCAGGCGCCTTCCTGCTGGTCGAATTCGGTCAGCGCCTGGCGGGCAATATTGGCATCAGCGAAGCCGTGGTTTCGTTGGCGTTCGTCGCGTTCGGCACCTCGTTGCCGGAGTTGTTTACCGGCATTTCGGCCATCCGCAAAAAGGCCGAGCATGTGTCGGTCGGCAATATTTTCGGCGCCAACGTGCTGAACATGGCCTTGGTCATCGGCTTGTCCGCCACCATCACCGACCTGAGACTCAAAGATGCGTTTCTAGTCCGGTTCGACATTCCGGTAGCTCTTGGACTGGGAGCAATTGTCTTCGTGACCGGTCTGTGGCGAGGCAAGGCGGACCGCTTCACCGGCATTGTTTTGCTGCTGATATATGTCGCCTACATGGCCTCTCTGTTCCTCTTGGGCCGAACACCAACGTGATGTCGCTTAACCGAATTTTGACGATGCCCATCCGCCGTCTGCTTGTTGTTGATGCGCTGACCCGTAGCCTTGGACCTGAATCATGAAGCAAAAAAGGATTGCCATTCTCGGAGCCACCGGTTCCATCGGCGCCAGTGCGGCCGACGTGGTTCGGCATTTGCATCCGCGAATTCGGGTCGTCGGCGTGGCTGCGAACGGCAACGCGGCGCGCCTGGCGGAACTCGCAGCCGAGTTTGACTGCGAGTGGGCGGCGGTGTCCGCTCCGGGGGCACTTGACGAGCTTTCTATTCGCCTGCCGCCTTCCTGTCGTCCCCTCGAGGGTCTGGGCGCGGTGTCGGAGCGGTTGGCTTCGGACGAATTGGACATGGTATTGTGCGCGATTGTGGGCACGGCGGGCATTCCACCGGTTCTGGACGCCATCCGTGCGGGCCGGACCATCGCTCTTGCCAGCAAGGAGGTGTTGGTCAGCGCGGGCGAGGTGGTCATGGCCGAGGCCAAGCGCTGCGGGGTTCGCATCCTGCCGGTGGACAGCGAGCATTCGGCGGTCATGCAATGCCTGGAACGGTCGCCGGAAAGCGCAATTTCGCGGATCATTCTCACCGCAAGCGGAGGCGCGTTCCGCGACTTGAACGCAAAGGCGCTGGAAACAGTAACCTGGCGCGACGCCTTGCGCCACCCGACATGGGAGATGGGGCGCAAGGTGACCATAGATTCGGCCACCTTGATGAACAAGGGGCTTGAGCTGATCGAAGCCTGTCGGCTGTTCGGCGTTCCGGAGTCTAAAGTCGAGGTGGTGATCCATCCGGAATCGATCGTTCACTCGCTGGTCGAGTTCACGGACGGCAGCATGTTGGCTCAGCTCAGCCGGCCGGACATGCGCATGCCGATTCAGGTCGCGCTCACCTATCCGGAGCGCGTGCCGGGAGTCACGGCTGCGCTAAACTTGGCCAAGCTGGGGGCGCTAACCTTTCGGCCGGTCAATGATGCGGCGTTTCCCGCGCTCGGTCTCGCCCGAGAAAGCATTCGCCAGGGCGGAACCCAAACGGCGGTCTACAATGCGGCCAATGAAGTGGCCGTGGAAGCGTTTTGCGAAGAACGCATTGCGTTTCCGGATATTGCGCAAGTGGTGGAACGAACGATGGCGCTTCACTGTCCAAAACCGGCGGACACACTAGAGGCCGTTCTGCAGGCCGATGCCGAAGCGCGAGCCCTGGCGGAAAAAGTACTACAGGAGTTTCGCCTGTAACACCCGGCAGCAACCGGCAGCAACCGGCAGCAACCGAGGCCAGAGGCCGCATAGGAGCCCACCCCCGAACCGTTGATTCGACACTCGCCGGGTGAGACCGAAAATCGAATTCTGAATGCTGAATTCTGAATGTTGAATGTTGAATTTTGAATCACCGAACGCTGAACCCCGAATCCCGAATCCTGAATGCTGAATTTTGAATTTTGAATGTTGAATTTTGAATCCCGAACACTGAACCCCGAACCCTGAATCCTGAAGACTGAACCCCGAACGCTGAACACCGAAAACCAGTTGTAACCGTTCACGGGTACTCGAAGTAGACCTGTCAGAGTTCCGTCTTTAGACGGCAGTGGCAGCGAAGCTTCAGCGAGCGGACGGCGGTGGCAGGTAAGCAAACTGCACTGCCCGTCCCAGCCCCGGAGCCCGGCTTGCTAAAGCTGCGCCTCCGCTGCCGCGTAAACGCGGAACTCTGACCTTAAAACCGCATGGGCCAACCCTTGCTCCAGGCCGGGTTCGACCCCGTGAACGGTTACAACCAGTTTTACTTTTGAAGCGAAGGAGAAATAACGCGACGTGTATTGGATATGGATGATCACGGGGC
>JBMCIU010000045.1:0-9074 GCA_048616755.1 Verrucomicrobiota bacterium | reverse complement strand
TCGGCTGCTGAAGCGTTGCACTATTTAACTCGAGGAGTAGATTGTATTATGAGCAGACGATTTTTCAACGTGGTGGGGCCGTGTATCCCTGCAGGACAAAGCAGAAGGCGAGAGGGTCTATGATAGACGAGCAACAATTAATCGAGAAGTTGCGAAGCATAGAAAGGCTTCATTCGGGAGCGACGACTCCCGGCGAACGCGTGGCGGCGGCCAACGCCTTGGAGCGTCTACGTCAGCGTCTTGCGGAGACCGCGAAACTAGATCCGCCGGTCGAGTATCAGTTCAGCATGACCGATATGTGGTCCCGACGGCTGTTTGTTGCGCTTCTGCGCCGCTATGACATCCGTCCGTATCGATATCGTCGTCAGCGGTATACGACCGTGATGGCAAGGGTGCCGAAACGGTTTCTCGATGAAACTTTGTGGCCGGAATTTGAGGAACTTTCTGCTACGCTTCGTCAGTATCTTGATGAGGTGACAAACCGAGTCGTTTCGGAGGGAGTGTACGCCGACAGCTCCGATGCCGAAGTCGTCTCGGACTCGCAAAAACAATTGTCCTGAGCTGAATTCGGGCACCATCGTTTTTTTTGGGGGGACAGGCGAGACGCCTATTTTATTGGTTGTGGTTTGACCCGGCGGGGTTGAATGGTGTGGTGTTTTTTCGGGGCTAGTCGAAGTTTGGTTTTTGGAGGAGGGCTAGGGAGCCGGGGGCGGGTGAGACATAGGGTTTCACGGCATCCGGAAATACGATGTGACCGGCTTTCTCATCCTCGGGCCAGCTGTTTTCACAGCCGATCTCGCACCACGGGCGGCGGATGCATTCTGGGCAGCATCCGTTGCAGGCATCCAAATGCATGGTGGTGGTCGGTCCCATGAACCCGATGGGGCCTTCGCCCAGAGATGATGCTACTTCCCGGTAGGCGAGCCGGGAGGGAATCTCGCCGGCAAAATCGACGGCCACGCCGCGGACTGCGAGAAACTCGCAAAGGCGTGCGAACGCGTCTTCAACCTCATCGTCGCTCATTTGCTCCAGTTCTTCGGGGGTCAAAACTTCTCGGCTCGCGTCCCAGCTGGTGGGCTCGCCATTGATCCATCGTTCGAACCGGAGCCAATCCGTGTCGGGATCGCAATCCGGCTCTATTGGCGGGAATTGGAATCCGCGCCGGGCAAGGGCATTACGGTCGGGCGTTTCCCGATAGGCCTCGACCCATTCGAGCAATTGGTGCAACATCCGGTTTGTTCGGGCGAGGTCGCTGGGATCGTCCTCGACAAGCGCCTCGGGGTCTAAACCGCGGCGAGTGAACTCCTGCTTGAGTGCCTCGTTTTCCTTTTGATCTTTCCAGGCGTCGTTCATGGTTTTGATGCCTCTTGATTTTGTGTCGGGGACGGATTCGTGTATTGGAGGATACCGACGGCGGAGATCACGGCTGCCGCCTGGAGCAGAGCCAGGACGACGCCGACGGCGGGAACCCAGACCAGGAACACGCCCGAAGCGCCGGTTGTGAAGACCAACAGGTAGACCAGCAGCACGGACCGGGCTCGAGAAAAGCCCATGCTTTCGAATCGGTGCGAGATGTGCGTGTGGTCGCCCACGTGCACGGGTTTGCCGGAGCGGATGCGCATGATCACTACGGCGATCAGATCCAGAATGGGCACGGCCAGAATCAGCAGGGGGATCAGCACCGGTGCGGGCGTCGGTGTTGTGTCCGGTGCGTAGTAGGTTGTCAGAATGCCCAGCACGGCGAGTGTGAATCCGAGAAAATGGCTGCCCGCGTCGCCCATGAAAATGGTTGCGGGCGGACGGTTGTGGAGTAGAAAGCCCGCGGCGACGCCGGCGGTGACCGAGGCCAGGGTGGCCACAAAAAACTGCTCGCGCACACCGGCAACCAGCGCAAAAAACAGCGCCGTCAGCGTGCCGATACCCGCCGCCAAACCATCCATGTTGTCTAAAAAGTTGATCGCGTTAATCAGAAAAACTACCCACACAACGCTGCCAAGCCACGACAGTAACGGCACTGTTACGAAAAACGTTGATCGGATGCCCAGGCTGACCACCAGCACCGCCGCCGCCAGCTGCCCCAGGAACTTGATGCTCGCGCGCATGTTCGCATGGTCGTCGATCAGGCCGATAAGCACCAGCAGGGACGAACCCAGAACAATTCCGATCAGACGCGGCGAAACGGTCAAAACGCCGCCCAAGTGGTTTTGGAGGGATTCGCTCATCCAGCTGCCGGGCAGGGCACTGACGGCAACGCCGGCGAGGATGATGGCGGACCAGGCCAGAAACATGGCGGGGCCGCCCAGCAGCGGAACGGAAGCAGCATGCCCTTTGTGTCCTTCGCTGTTCGGGCGGTCGAGCAAATGCCAGCGCGCGCCGACGCGTTGAAACAGTGCGGTCAGCAGCGCGCTTAGGGCCAGTGCCGAGAAGCCGGCGGCGAGATAGACGTGCGTCCATGTCATGATTCCACCTGTTCGGCAATCAGGGCGGGCAACCGGATGGGGCGCCGGGAGTTTCGGTCCACGCAGGCATGGACCGTGTAGCCGGTGGCGAGGGATTCGCCGTTTCGTTCCACGCGGCAGTCGATGCGCAGGCGCGCGCCCTTGGCGAGGGTCACCCATGCGGAGAGGTCGAGGAGGTCGTCGTAGACGGCAGGTGCTCGGTAGTCCACGTGGGCTTGACTGACTGGCAGCATGGCGCGCTGGTCCTGCTCCATGCCGCGATAAGTCATGCCGAATTCGCGCAGCAGTTCGTTGCGCGCGCGTTCGAAATAGACCAAGTAGTTGGCGTAGTAGACCACGCCCATTTGGTCGGTGTCTGCGTAGGGAACTCGATACTGAATGGTGGTCATGATTACCGGCGGTTCCTGATTTGGTCTGGTGTGTGTGGAATCAGATCAGTTCTTCGATGTGTCGTTTTATCCAGGGGTTGAGCAGCGGATCGTCGATGCTCCGCATCCAGTGCAGCAGGCGTTGGCGCAAACGATCGAAGTCCGCGGCAACGGCGGGATCTTCAGCCCGATTTGTGCGCTCGCCGGGATCGTTTTTCACGTCGTAGAATTCGGGCTTGGCGGTAGCGTGGTAGACTAGTTTGAATTGTTGGTCGCGGACCATGCGCGTGCTCCACAATCCCATTTGACAGCCCTGATACATGCAGAAGATATCGGTTCGACAATCGCGTCCGTCGCCGTTCAGGTCGGCGATGAGGTCCCGTCCCTGGAAAGTGTCCGGAATTTCGGCGTCGGCGGCTGCGCACAGGGTGGTGGCCAGGTCGATGGAATGCGATATGAAGTGGTCGCAGGTTTGTCCTTTTTGCAGCCGCGCAGGGAAGCGCATGAGCAACGGCACCCGCATGATATCGTCATAGGCGCTGAAGTGTTTGTCCATCATGCCGTGGCCGCCGCAAAAATCTCCGTGGTCGGTGGTATACACGACCAAGGTGTTGTCGGACAAACCCAATTGATCCAAGGTGTCCAAAATTCGCCCGATCTGTGCGTCCAGCAACGAGATTTCGCCGAGATATCGGCTGACCACCGGCGCCCAGCGGTCCCAGCTCCAGCCCTCGACATCCCAGCGTTGGCGCTGCAGTTGCTGTACGTACGGTTTGTTCGCCAGTTCGTCCGGGAAGCTCGGCCAGGGCGGCACGGTGTCCGGCGGGTACATGGAATTGTACGGTTCAGGGACGACGCAGGGCAGGTGCGGCTCGGAGGGATCCCAGCGGACCAGGAAAGGGCGGTCGCGCGCCGCTCGTTCACGAACCATGCGCAGAACGTGGTCCGCGCCCCAGGCAAGTCGGCTCTGATCGGCGGATATCTCGGTGTCCGCCTCGCCGAACCAGCCGTTGGTTAGGGTGCGCGGGGGCAACCCCTGGTCGTTTCGCCATCGTTGGTAGGCGCCTTCGGGGATGAATTCGTTGACGCCGTATTCGGTTGGCGGCCGGGCTGTTTCCTGATGAAACTTGCCGACGTACCCGATGTCGTATCCCGCGTGGTTGAGTTGGCCGAAAAGGGTTGGCAGGTTTTCGTGCATCGGGTGATAGCTCTCGCTGTTCGGGATATTGATGCAGCCGTGTTGTGTCGGCCACTGTCCGGAGAGCAGGGATGCGCGCGCGGGCGAGCAGATGGGGGAGGGGGTAAAGGCATTGCGAAAGCAGACTCCTTCTGCCGCCAGGCGGTCGAGATTTGGAGTGCGCACCAGGGGATGGCCGGTGCATCCCAGGCTGTCGAAGCGATGCTGATCGCTGTGGATCAAGACAATGTTTGGCTGCGTTTGCGACATGTCACAGTCCCGTTGGTCGTGCCGATGTTGGTTTTTTGCGGAGTTCGCAAAAGGTAGTTCGTTTGGGCGCTGTTTCAATTGCGGTTGCGGTTTTGGGGGTGCTCTTGCGGGGCCGGTGTCGGCTGGGCGGCATCCAATTCCCGGTTTTGGGCGGCCTTAGTGATTCGCAATCGCAGAAGGGGGTCGCGGTTGCGCGTCAGTTCCGGCATGGCGCGTCCCCGGATGCCCACCTTGTCGTCGCGCGCCAGCAGGATGCCGCGGATACCGTCGATGGCTGCGATTCTTGCGAGGGTGGGGTCGATGTCTTCGCTCGAGCGAACCTGGTTGGCTGCGGAGGTGGCGGCGGCGTCGGCGAGTGCGCCGTCCGCGGACAGCACCAAGGCCAAGTCGCAGTCTCCGAAGCTGAGGGAATGGCCCATCCGGCTTGAGGAGGAACAGAGACACAGCGATTCGGAGTTGCCCGGAATGCGCAGGGCCAGCTGGTCGCGAAGTGGGCTTCGATCGCCTGCGAACAGGCCGACGGAGACGGGTTCGCGGCTGTATACGCAGAGGTCGCCGCCGTTGTCGACCAGCACGGGCTCGATGTCCGCGCGAATGGCCGCTTCGGCGGCGAACTGCGCCATGGTTCCCGCCACCGCCGCCATCGGTCCCACGTCGCCTACTTTACGTGCCGCGCGCGCCATCGCCGCAACGGCTGCGGGGGGGGCCGCGGCGGGCATGTCGAGGGGCGTCATGGCGGATGCGAACTCGGGGTGTTGGGCGAGGAATGCATCCAGCTCCGAGCGCAGACGCACCACTTGCCTGCACACAAGGGGGTGTGCCGCGGATGAAATCCGCAAGTTCGCCTCGCGGTGTGTGAAGGGGAGAAGCCGCATGAGACAAAGCCGTCCGCAATGGTTAGCCCATGAACAGGCCGCCGTCGACAAACAGGACCTGGCCGGTGATGTAGGTCGCGCCGGGACCGCACAGAAATGCAACGGCTTCGGCCACTTCGTCGGCGCGGCCGAAACGGCGCAGTGGAATATCTTTTTGGACGGCCTTCCGACGGGCGTCCGGCATGTCGGCCACCATGTCGGTCTCGATGAAGCCGGGACTGACGGCATTTACCAGCACTCCCATGCCGGCCAGTTCGCGGGCGACCGAGCGGCTGAACCCAACCAAGCCTTCTTTGGCGGCGGCGTAGTTCGCGCGCGCGGCACCGCCCAGCCGACCCGCGTCGGAGACGATGTTGACAATTCGACCGGCGCGGCGACGCGCCATGACCATGGCTGCGGCGCGGGTGACGAAAAACGGGGCTGTGAGATTGACGTCCAATGACCGGCGCCACTGCTCGGTGGTCATGAACGCCAGCATGGCGTCGTCCAGTCGGCCCGCGTTGTTGATGACCAGGTCCAACCGGCCCTGCGTTTGCGCCACGTTTTCGACAAGGGCTTTTGCGGCTTCCTCATCGGTCAAATCCGCGTGCGCGGTGACTGCGGTGCCGCCGTTGGCCGCAATCTCGGCTTGCAGCGCTTCGGCGGCTTCGCGCCCGCTGTAGTAGTGAATTGCGACTGCGGCGCCCTGGCGGGCGAGTGTTTTGCAGATATGGCTGCCGATGCCGCCGCTGCCGCCGGTAACCAGGGCCACTTGTCCGGCCAGCGGGCGGGAGGGATTGACGGACGGGGGAGGGGAGGCCTCGCGAGACGCGGTGTGTTCGGGCGTTTGACCGCCTTTCTCGCCTGCCGCAGCCGTTGCGGACTCCGCGGGGGGAGGTGTCGATTTGTTTTGGCTCGCGAGATAGTTTTCGACATGCGCTTTGTGAATCCGGTCGGTTTTTGCGAACTCCGCAATCTCGGCCAAATCGAGGTTGTGCTTGCGGGCCAGGGAGCGCGCGGCGGGGGCGGCTTGGATGCGGGGGGACGATGCGGATTTTGACGAAGCAGCAGGGTTGGGCGAGGAGGGAGGGGCGGCAGGCTGCTCGTCGCGGCTGTTTTCTTCCAGCTCGGCAAAGATGTCTCCAAGATCCGCGGCTTTGCGGTGGTTCTCCAGCAACTGTTGGTTGCGTTTTTCAATATCCGGGGGCGGGGAGGCGTCAGCGGGGCCGACAGCGGCGAGAATGTAGCCCACCGGCACAGTGCTTTGTTCCGCGGCGTAGAGGCGATGCACGGTTCCGGCGGCGGGCGCTTCGAACTCCACGACGGTCTTGTCGGTCACCAGTTCGGCCAATATTTGCTGTTCGGACACCGAATCGCCTTCTTCGACGTGCCACTGGCCGATGGTGCCTTCGTCCATGTTCTCGTACAGTTTGGGCATTTCAATCAGTGTGCATTCCGACATGGTGCGTTTCCGTATTGTGGGTCAATAAATTGGGGTTGGCTTGTCAGTTTCAGTATCGGGCGGGGCGTACGGGGCCAGGAAGGCGTCCCGGAAATCGTAGCCGTCGGCAAAATCCTCAATCGAGTCCTCCTCGCTGGCCCCCAGGAGTTCGTGCTCGACCAGCAGAAAGACGATGGCGCCAAAATCGGTGCATTTGTGGATCCCCCATTCGGCCAGCACGTCGTGGGCCAGGGGGCCATATTGCCTAAGCGCAAGGGTGCGCATGGCTTCGAGCAGTTTCTGCCCGGAGATGTGCCGGGGGAGGGTGCTTTCGTGGTGCTCTTCGCTTTCCTGTTGGTGCAGGCGCTTCCGGGTGGCGAAGGACACGCTCTCCTGGACAAATGCGTAGGCCTGACGCGCAAAGCGTTCGTCCTGCTTGAGGATATGCTGGATGGCGTCGCGGTGCTCGTGTTCTTCCATGGGTTAGCCCAGTCGGTCTCGCAAGCGTTTCACGGTTTCGGCGATGATCGCCTCCTTCTCGTCGTCGGAGTCGTATCCGACGTTTCGGGCGGGCATGTGGAGTCCGTCTTCGGGGTGTCGCGGGATCACGTGCAGGTGAGCGTGGGGGACGACTTGTCCCGCGCATTGGCCGTTGGACAGCAGGAGGTTGAATCCGTCGGCGTCCACCGCGCGCATGAGCGCGGCGCCAATGGGGGCGGCCATTTCCATCATGCGGTGAAGATCGTCGGGCGGCACGGTGGTGATGCTGTTGTGGTGCTGCTTCGGGATCACCAAGGTGTGCCCCTTGTTCCACGGTGCGATGTCCAGGAACGCCAGCACGTGGTCGTCTTCGTGAATCTTCGCCGCCGGCAGGTCGCCGCGGACAATTTTGCAGAATGCGCAGTTTTCATCGATTTTTGGCATGATATCCTCACTGTTCGGGTGCTATCGCCTTGGCGTATCGGCGGATGCCTTCTGTGATGGCGGCGGCCATTCGCTCTTGATGGTCGGCGCTGTTCAGTCGGCGTTCTTCCTGTCGATTGGTGATGAAGCCTGCTTCAATGAGCACGGCGGGGGCTTTGGTCTTTCGCAGCACCGCGAAATTGGCTCGGCGGATGCCGCGGTCTTTTGCGCGGGTGGCGGCGACCAGTTGGCGTTGAATTTCATATCCGAGCCGCATGCTGTGATGGATGAAGTCATCGCCGTTGGCGGATGTCGACGTCCGCTTGCTGCCATAGGTGGAAGTTGCGCCGGAGGGGGTGAGCACAAAGGTCTCGATGCCCCGAACGCTCGCATTGTCAACGGCGTTGATGTGCAGGCTGACGAACAGGTCGGCATTGGCGCGGTTGGCTATTTCGCTGCGATTGAGAAGCGAGATGAATTGGTCGCCCGATCGGGTCATCAGTACTTCGTATCCGTGCTTTTGCAGGTGGCTTTGGGTGCGCCGAGCCAGGGCCAGGACGATGTCCTTCTCCTCGGAACGCTTCCCTTCGGCACCAGAGTCCTTGCCGCCGTGGCCGGGGTCGAGAACGATGCGCTGCACTGGCTTGCGGCGCAGGGACAAGGGCCGCAGAACCGGCTCGATGATGGTATGAAAGTCTTCCGCGCCGATGACCGGTTGGCCGCGCCACAGCGAGGGGGCAAAGGATTGATGCACGGAAACGCCGTTGAGCGTCATTTGCCTGCGATCACGCTCAAATTGCAGGTGTGAATACCGCGATTGCAATTCCATGCGAGGGCCCCTGGTGCGCAGGTTCATGCCGTAATAGTGCGCGATGTCGGCTAGCAGCAAATAGGTGCTTCCGACATGCTGCACCGAGCGGATGACCGTGCCCGCGGCTGGAGGGGGAAACAGTCCCAGGAGCAGGCCCGCCAGCAGAAACATCGCTGAGGTTCGCTTGCCGTAGTGGCGTATCATCCTCTTAATTAACTCCCGTGCTTCCGAAGCCGCCATCCCCCCGGTGGCTGTCGTTGAGGCTTTCAGCCGCTACAAGATCGATATTCGGCAGTTTTTGAACGACGAGTTGGGCGATGCGGTCGCCGCGCGCAATGGTGAAGACTTCCTCGCCGGTGTTGTACAGGATAACGCAGACTTCACCGCGGTAGCCCGCATCGATTGTGCCCGGAGAATTAAGGATTGTGATGCCGCTTTTTGCGGCTAGTCCGCTGCGGGGGCGCACCTGCGCCTCCCAGCCTTCGGGGAGTTCCAGAAACAGTCCCGTGGGAACCATCTTGCGGTGGGCTGGTTCTATAGCGGATCCTTCTCGGGAGCGCAGATCGAACCCGGCATCGTCGCTGTGGGATTTGCCGGGAGCGAGATCTTCGTCGCCGTCGGTCATGCGGTATTTGATCGTGGTTGCCATATACGCGTTTCTTTTTAGATCTGAGTTCCGTGTTCGGTGTTCTGAGTTCGGAGTTCTGAGTTCTGAGTTCGGTGTTTAGGTTCCAGGTTTTCAGTGGGAGTTCTTAGGCGCCGGTGGCGAAGAAGAGGATGCCGACCAGCAG
>JBMCIU010000044.1:0-9179 GCA_048616755.1 Verrucomicrobiota bacterium | reverse complement strand
CCCGTAGCTTCGGCATTCCTGCCGGAGTCCCGTCCCGCCGATTTTCCAGTCGGCGCGGCAACCGGCTTTGTCGTCTTGCAGGGTCCATTGTGCACAGTATGTTAGCGGTTGTGTTGATAACCTGTAGACAGCGCGTCCAAGTGCAATTTCTCACAGATTGCCCACACGTTGTCGATAGAGTTTTCAACTGCATTATTCATCGATAGTGCGAGGCTTGTCATCGACAGTTGCGACAACCGTCAACATATCAACACCCCATACTACTACTGTTAATTTTGGTTAAAATATATAACACTACTATAGTCTTAGCTGTCAACAGAGGAGGTATCCGATGAAATGTACCGTAGAACAAGATGCGCTTTTAGAGGGAGTTCGACGTGTTCTTAGCGTCGTCAGCACCAAAACTACCCTGCCCGTCCTGGCCAACGTCCTGTTGGAAGCAAGCGAGGACCAGCTCAAACTGACCACCACCGATCTCGAGGTGTCTGTGACCACCGCAGTCAACGCCATCGTCGAGGAGCCCGGCGAAACCACCTTGCCTGCTAAAAAGTTCGGTCAGATTGTCGGCACCTTGCCGAGCGGCACCGTCCAGATGAACACCGACGACGATTCTCACACCAGTATTTCTTGCGGACAGGCCTTTTTTCGCGTGTCCGGACTCAGCGCGGATGAATTTCCTCGCGAAGAAGAACTCGAAGCCAATTGGCAGTTTTCCATGCCCGCCGTCGATTTGCGGCGGGCCATCGAGCGGGTCGCCTACGCAGCCAGCACCGAAGAAGCCCGCCGCGTGCTCATCGGAATTTTGCTCAGCTTGCGCGATGGAGTACTCACCTCCGCGGCCACGGATGGGCGGCGGTTGGCGCTGGTCGAAACCACGCTCAACGAAAATGTAGAAAGCGACGGGGATGTCATTCTTCCTCCGAAACCGGTTAGCGAGCTGCAGCGCAACATGGGCAGCCAGGGAGACGTCTCCGTGGTCGTCTCCGAAGCGCGCGTTTGTTTTGAGTTTGGCGCCACGCGCATCATCAGCAAACTGATTGAAGGCGCTTATCCCAACTATCGTCAAGTCATCCCCGAAACGTTTGCGATGTCCGCAGTCATTCCTCGCGAAGAATTCATGAACGTGCTTTCTCGCGTGGGGACGGTATTGGGCGAAAACGGTACTGTGTCTCTTGAATTTGAGGATTCGACACTCACCGTCAGTGCCTCGAGCTCGGAATTTGGCGAAAGTAAAGAGCCCATGAACGTGTCGTTCGAGGGCAGTCCCGTTACCCTGGTTCTCAATCCCGTGTTCATCTCCGAACCGCTCCGGCACATGAACGCCGACCAAACGATCATCCAGATTAACGACCAGTTCAGCCCTATTCAAATCTCCGGCGACGAAGGGTTCCTCTGCATTATTATGCCCCTGCATGACTGATCTTTCACTACGATTCCTAAGGCGCGGTGAATGCCCTTGGTAAGCGAACTCATGCTCCGCGAATTTCGCGGATACCCACAGGTTGACATACACCTGCAAAAGCCGGGTATCCACCTTGTATGGGGACGTAACGGACAGGGCAAGACCAGTATCCTCGAAGCCCTATATTTCGGAGCGTTCCTGCGCTCGTTTCGAACCTCCATGGTTGCCGAAATGGTGCGCGAAGGCGCCGAGAACTTTGAGATCGCAATTCGATTGGACGACCACGAAAATGCTTCGATTGACGATCGGCTGTTTATCCGCATGGGAAAGGACAAGGCGCTAAGGCGCAACGGACAGGATATCCGGCGCGCCAGCGATTTCATTAACCGCTTCGTTTGCATCGCCCTGGTTCCCGAAGACATTGATCTAATTTCCGGCGCCCCAGGGCGTCGTCGGCAATTCATGGACATGTTGCTGACGCAGTTGGACCATCACCATCTGGTCCATTTGGCGGCCTATCGCGAAGCGTTGCGTTCGCGTAACGCCCTGTTTCGGCGCAAAGTGTCCCCTGATGCTGCCTCGGCGTCCGCATTTGCCGGTCTTTTGGCCAGGCACGGGTCCGCTATTATGCGCGCACGTCGCCAACTGGCGACTCAGATTAACGACATGCTCACCGCTCATGCTCCAGATGTGATTGACAACTCCGCTGCGGTGCGCATCGAATACAAACCCAACTGCCGGATACATGGCGACAACGACGAGGAAAACGCCCAGCAACTTAAAACCAATATCAACCGCAACTGGGACCGAGATCTGCGCCAGGGATGCACTACCACCGGACCCCATCGCGACGATTTTGTCGTCTGCTTCGAACAGCGCAGCATAACTACCTACGGTTCCCAAGGAGAACGGCGTCTAAGCGGTATCCTGCTCAAAATGGCCAGCCTGCACTTGGTCAATAAGGTCTACGAGGGACGCCGCCCCATTTTGCTGCTGATCGATGATGTTCTTGGAGATTTGGACGCCGAGCGTCGTTTGGCTTTTCTGAATTCGCTGCACGGTGCCGATCAGACAATCCTGGTGCAGACGGGACCGCCGGAAAGCGCCGATCTACCATCCGATCCGGCCGAAATTCATCATGTCGTTAACCGAACCGTCACAAGTCAGCTATAGTATACTCCGAAAACTCAATCCATGGATCATCCCTCAACTGGCCGCGCCAGGTACGGACCCCAAACGCAATCAGCAGGACGCAATACCGTGATCGGCATTTCCGAATGGTACACCAAACTTGGAGAACTGTCCTTTCCCACAGTCTTTATCGTGATTGACGAGGGACAAAAACGCAGCTTGATCGAGCAGGATGACGCATCCGCCGCCAAACACCTGTCCGCACGCCTGCAGAAAGCAGTTAAATCGGTGTTCGGCACCGGATTTGTCGGTACCGATCTGTGCGCGCCCACCGACAGCCCCCGCTATCGTCCCGGGAAATGGATCACCTTTGGTCGAACAGCTTGGCGCCTGCTCGCCGAAAGCGACAAAGTGCGCGCCGTTCTGCAAAACGATCAAACCAACCTTCTCGTCGTGCGTCCCTATCGGCGCATGGACAAAGCACGTGAATTTCGCGTGTTCGTTCACCAACGCAAACCGGTCGCGATCTCGCAGTATCACCTTGACCGACATCTGCCGGGAATCATTAAACGAGAACGCGAAATTATCACAAAAACTCACAAACTCATCGGCCAAATTGCCGACAGGCTGCCCGCGGAAAACATCGTTGTCGACATCTATATCACCTCGGACGGCGAAATTATGCTCGTGGACATGAATACCTGGGGCGGAGATACCGATCCGCTGTTGCTGCGAACCTGGGAGCGGGATTGGACAAGCGACGCGGGCTTGGTTCTAGTCCCGGAACCGATTAAAATGAAGGGCGATATCTCGGTATCGTTTTAGTTATGACTCTAAAAACCGACAATCTTAATATCCAATCCACCCAGCGGCTCATTTCTCCGGCCGAACTGCGCGCCGCCGTGCCGCTGACAGAAGCCGCGGCCGATACCACCGTCGCGGGCAGGGCCGCCATCGAGAACATTCTGTTGCGGCGCGACGACCGGCGTCTGTTCGTTATTGTCGGCCCCTGCTCCATTCACAACCGCGAAGCCGCGCTTGAATATGCGCGCCGTCTGCGCGATCTTTCCGCGGACATCGCCGACCGGGTAATTCCGATCATGCGCGTCTACTTTGAAAAACCCAGAACCAGTCTGGGCTGGAAAGGACTTATATACGATCCCGATCTGGATGATTCCGGGCACATCGACAAAGGATTGCGCCAGGCGCGCGAGATTTTGCGCGACATCGTCGAACTTGGGGTGCCTGCCGCCACTGAACTGCTCGAGCCCATTGTACCCCAATACATCACCGATTTGCTCTCTTGGGCCGCTATTGGCGCGCGCACCACCGAATCCCAGACGCACCGGCAAATGGCCAGCGGACTCTCCATGCCCATCGGATTCAAAAACGCCACCGACGGGCAGGTTCAAACTGCCGTTGAAGCCGTACGAACCGCGCGTTCGCCACATACCTTCATCGGCATTCAGGAGGACGGCCACGTCGGACTGTTTCGCACACGCGGAAACGCCTTCGGACACCTCGTCCTGCGAGGCGGCGCCCAACAACCAAATTATACCTCCGAACATATTGCATTCACCAGCGAAGTTATGCGCAAAAACACCATTGAACCCAACATCGTTGTCGATTGCAGCCACGCCAATTCTCGGAAACTTCCCGAAAAACAAGCCCAAGTCGCCGACAATGTCCTTTTGCAAATGGCCGAAGGACAGACTCACATCGTCGGCCTGATGATCGAAAGCAACCTGCTTCCCGGCAACCAACCGCTGGATATTTCCTCGGACAAACCTCCGGAACCGGGACGCTCCATCACAGACGCCTGCCTCGGTTGGGAAAATACCGAAAAAATACTGCGCCATATTCATACCGAAATGCAGCGCATGAACTACGGGAGCCAAACCGCATGATTATTGACGCGCTCGACAAACTTGCCGACTACAGCCCGCTCATCCCGCACGCCGAAACCATTCTGCGCTTTCTTGACGAAACCGATGTAGAGCTTCTCGAAGCCGGTCGCTGCGACATCCGCGGCGATGAGGTGTACGCCATGGTCATACGCGACTTCGCCAAGGCGGAACGCGACGCGCAACTCGAAGTCCATCGAAAATATCTCGACATACAAATCCTCCTGGCAGGCAAGGAATCCATCGGCTGGAAACCCCTCGCCGACGGCACCGAACCGCAACCCTACGACGAACAGAAAGACATCCAATTCCTTCTCGATACTCCGGACACGTGGATTCAATTGGCCCCCCAACAGTTCGCCCTCTTTCTGCCCGCCGACGCACACCAACCCATGATCGGCGGCGGACATCTCCACAAACTGGTTGTCAAAGTCAAGGTGGCGTAACATGATCCGTCATCCCATTGCTATCGACGGCCCCGCCGCCTCCGGAAAAACCACCGTCGCAAAACTGGTTGCCGCGCGTTTGGGCGCGTTTTACGTCAGCACCGGCGAACTCTATCGCGCCGTTACGCTCGTAGCCCTCGAACACCAAATCGAACCCGCCGAAGATCCTGCCGCCGTCTGTGCTCTTCTTCCCGGATTGGACCTGCACTTCGCCCTCAATAACGCCGGCGAAATCGAGGTGCAACTAAACGGCCAACCCGTGGCCGCCGCCGATTTGCGCAGCCACCACGTCGCCGACAGCGTCAGCTACGTCGCGCGCATCCCGGAAGTCCGCTCCTGGCTAGTCGAGCGCCAACGCGAAACTCGCAAACTCGGCGCCGTCGTCGCCGAAGGACGGGATATCGGCACCGTCGTCTTTCCCGAAACTCCCTATAAGTTCTTCGTCTCCGCGTCTCCCCGCGAGCGTGCCCGACGACGGTTCGCCCAGGCGGGAGAAACTCCTGCCGACGCAACTCTCGAATCCGTTGCAGCCAGCATCGCTCAACGCGACGAAATAGACAGCAAACGCCCCATCGCACCACTCCAACCCGCGCCCGACGCCGAATTCATTATGACCGACCACCAAACCGCCGAACAAGTCGCCGAATATATCGTTCGACAAATCAACCGCGATCCCGCGACTACCCCCACGGAAACAGGTCAATACACCACTTAACCTGCTCGACAAAATACGATAGCGGCAGCCGAAAACCGCGCCCCCACGCACCGCTGAAGGCCATGGCAAACAGATGAAGAATCAGCACGTTGAACAAAAGAATTATGCTCAGAGACAAAAGTTTGCCGTGACGCCGTAAATCCGCCTGCTCTCGCCCCAAACAATGAAACGTCAGCACCAAATGAAACGCGTACGTGACCCCCACTCCCGCATAGGCCAAACGCTGCAGCCAAACATTCGTTCCGTCCACCAACAGTCCGATCACACCGCACATTCCCAGCCACATTAAACTGTAAAGCGGAACAAAGTACGGCGAGAGCGTGATCCAAATGTTCGGACGCTCAACATCCACGCTGCCCCGCGCGCCATGGATACGAAAACGTCCCGTCCGACGACGAAACACTTTCGCGGCCAGCCAATGCGTTAGTTCGTGACTGAACACATACGCCGGCGCCAGACGATGCACAATAGCAAAAAACGTCACTCCGCCGCCAAATCCAATGCCCAGCGCCAGTGCCGCGTGCGTACTGCGCAGAATCCTCGGGAGCTGCGGTAAAGAGCGCGCAAGCGCGATCGTCGGCAACAACAGAAACGCCGCAACAATCGTCCCGAAAACACTGCGAAAAAACTTGTTCATAATCCAGTATCCGTGGCTA
This sequence comes from Verrucomicrobiota bacterium, assembly GCA_048616755.1. Taxonomy (GTDB): domain Bacteria; phylum Verrucomicrobiota; class Lentisphaeria; order Oligosphaerales; family CAZSBQ01; genus CAZSBQ01. The sequence continues at coordinate 2,925 of JBMCIU010000044.1, read as the reverse complement.
ATCCGTTCCGGCAATTCGAGTAATCCCCGCGGTTAAGCGGGATGCTCGGTGTCTTGCCGGATCATTAGAAGCGCTTGCCGGCCGCCGGCCTTGTTTGCGTGTCGAATGGCGCGGGTGCGTCGTAGAACGGCGGCGCGGGGGTCGGCGCGTAGTCGCGGTGTTCGCAGCGCGCCGTGTCCTGCAGCTCCGCGAAAATCGCGTGCTCGCTGTCCTTGAGGTCGCTGTCCTCGTGCCGGTCGTCGGCCAAATTGTACAGAGCCTCGTTGCCCTTGGCGTCGCGGAAATACTTCCAGTCTCCGCGCCGCACCGCCACCTGCCCATTGAACTCGAAATAGAGGTGATCGTGCTGCCTCTGCCGGTCGCCATCCCCGTGCAGCAGCGGTCGTATCGAGTTGCCGTCGGTCGCCGCCCGGGTTTTGACCCCGGCGATATCGAGCAGGGTGGGCATCAGGTCCGGGAAGTAGCCGATATGGTCGGTGGTTTCCGGGCTAACCGTTCCCGGCTGCCAAACGATGAAGGGAATGCGGATACCGCCCTCGTGCAGGCTGCGCTTGTAGCCCTGAAAGCCGCCGGAAGAGTTGAACCGGGTCACGCTGTGGCCGCCTTCATTGTGCGGGCCGTTGTCACTGGTGAAAATGACCAGTGTGTTCTCGGCTATACCCAGTTCTTCGAGGGTTTCGCGTACCCGTCCGACGGTGCTGTCGATGCGCTGCACCATGCGGGCAAACCCCTTTTCGTTCGGCTTCCAGTCGCGATCTTCGAAGTCGCCGTACGTGTCCACCTCCATACCGTCGGGGGTATCCCCGCCTTCGTTGTTGGCATGGGGCATGTTCGGACAATAATAGAGGAAGAAAGGATGGTCGGTTTCGGCGCAGTCGCGAATGAATTCGAGGGCGCGCGCTTCGACAAGATCCGGCGTGTAATCGATCTTTTCCCGCGCGACGCCAACCCCGGTTCGCCACTGCCTGTCGTCGCCTTCCGGAGGTTTGTTGCGCAACGGCACGCGCAACCCGTTTTCGCGCAGGAACGGCGGGAAGAAGTTGTGGGCGTGGTACATGCAGTTGTAGCCGAAATGATAGTCGAACCCCTTGCGGATCGGATCGACGTCCGGTTGCCCGGAGCCCACCCCGTACTTACCAATGCAGGCGGTGAGGTAGCCGCCTTCCTTGAGCCCCCACGGCAGGGTCGGCAGGCTGTCCGGCAGATAGCTGTCTTCCAGGTTGCGGATCGGCATACGCCCCGAATGCATGCCGGCCAAAAGCGAGGCCCGCGCCGGCGAACACACCGGACTGGTGGTGTAGAAATTCGTGAACCGCTTGCCCTCGGCGGCCAGCCCGTCGATGTTCGGGGTTTCCCAAGTCTCCTGCCCGTAGCAACTGCAGTCGCCATAACCCAGATCATCGGTTAGAATAACCACAATGTTCTGCCGCACTCTTTCCTTGGGCATCGTTTTTTGTGAACTCATCTTTGCCTCCGTGGTCGATTTTTTCGGCGGTCAAGCCTTTAATTCGATGTTATGCAGCACGTCTCGTTCCCAGTCCGCCAGCGCCTGTGCAAGCTGCTGCGCAAGAGCGGGTTGCTCGGTGCTCAGATCGCGGCTTTCCGCGATATCGCTGTCGAGGTCGAACAGTTCACACCCGGTATCCGCTGTGCGTACCAGCTTCCACTGCCCGCGGCGAATAGCGGCTTTGACGCCGTAGCGCCAGAACAGGTCGCGGACCGGGAGTGGCCGCTGCTCGAACAGGGCGGGCGAGATATCGATGCCGTCGAGCGGTTGCGGACACTCGGTTTTGCTATCGGCCAAGGTCAGGAAGGTGGGCAGCAAATCCATGGTCATGACGGTTTCGCGGCTGACGACTCCGGGGTCGATGCGTCCGGGCAAGGCGGCAATGGCGGGGACGCGGTGCCCCCCTTCGTACACGTCGCCCTTTTCGCCGCGCAGGGCGCCGTTCGAGCCGAATTTATCCATGGCGCCATTGTCCGAGCAGAAAACGACCAGCGTGCTGTCTTCGAGCCCGCACTCGTGCAGCTTGTCGACGATCCAGCCGATGCCTTCGTCCATAGCCTCGATCATTTCCTGGTAGGCCGCTTGGCGATCCGGTCGCGATCCCCAGGGATCAAAATCTTTTGGCGGCTTGCCGCCGACGAACCGTTCGGGGGGATCCTTCCTGCCCTGGTAAGGAAAATGCGGCGCTTCGTGGGCGACGTAGAGAAAAAACGGCTCGTTTTGGTGTTCTTCGATAAAATCCGCGGCGTGACGGTTGACCAGATCGGTGACATAACCGTCCTCCTCCACCTGTTCGAGCCCGTCCCACCAGTCGGCCACGCCGCTGTTGTCCACGTGCGAGTGGTAGTCGACGTTGCCGCTGACATAACCGCGAAACTGGTCAAAGCCGTGATGCACGGGGTTGAACTCGGTGCGATAGCCCAAGTGCCACTTGCCGTAGAGGGCTGTAGTATAGCCTGCCTCGCGCAGGGCATGGGCCAGCGAGTACGTTTCGTTCGGATCAAGCCCCGTCCGGCGCGTCGGGCCACCGACGTAGATGACCCCCTCAAGCCCGCTGCGCTGCTGATAGCATCCGGTGAGCAGGGCCGCCCGCGTGGGCGTGCAAACCGCCCCGTTGGAGTGAAAATCCGTGAACGCGACACCGCGCCCGGCCAAAGCGTCGATGTTGGGGGTGCGAATGCGGTCGCTGCCAAAGCAGCCGAGATCGCCATAGCCAAGATCATCGGCCATGATTAGGATAATGTTGGGGTGTTTTTGCATGGTTCAGGGGGGGGTGAGTTACGCGTAGCGTTCGCGGCGGCCGTGTTTGATGAACTCGTCGCAGGCGATGTCCTGCCATTTCGGTTCGAGCCCGATGGCTTCCTCGCCGGGATAGAAGCCGGCGACAAACCCGCCGCGCCCCTGCCACAGTTTGTCCA
>JBMCIU010000043.1:0-9294 GCA_048616755.1 Verrucomicrobiota bacterium | reverse complement strand
GCCGTTCCGTTTTGCATGTCAATTTGGGCGAAAACGCCTGCCAATTCGTTCCGAATCGATCGGGTGCGCCGACTTTTCAAGCTCGGCGCACCTACTTCGACAAGCGACACCCTTTCCGGACAGGGTCTAGCGCATCCACCGCCCTGCCCCCGCAGGGACAGGGCTATGTTATACAAAAACTTTGCGGGCAAGTTGCCGCGCCGAGTTTTTCCCTGTATGGTATCGGTTTTTCCATTTTCGGCTCACTCATAGGACGACTATTGATGCACACGCCCGAAGAAACGATTTTAATTTTGGATTTTGGTTCACAGTACACGCAGCTGATCGCGCGCCGGGTACGCGAAGCCAATGTGTATTCGGAGATTGTCGACAGCGCGGAGACCGCTGAGAGTTTGCGCGCGCGCAAGCCTTCCGGGCTGATTCTGAGCGGCGGCCCCGCCAGTGTTCACGATCCGGAGGGGCCGACCTGCGATCCGGGAATATTCGAGTTGGGGGTGCCCATTCTCGGCATCTGCTACGGATTTCAGTGGATCACCAATCATTTCGGCGGCACGGTGGCGGGATCGGCCACGCGCGAGTACGGCAAGGCAAATCTGAACATCACGCGCAATGATCCCCTGCTGGAGGGACTGCCCGAGCAATCAACGGTATGGATGAGCCATGCCGACGAGGTGACCGCCTGCGCCGAGGGTTTCGAGGAAATCGCCTCGTCCGCCACGGTTCCGCTGGCGGCGGTAACGGACCCGCACCGCCGCATCTGGGGAGTACAGTTCCACCCCGAAGTAGTCCACACCGAGTACGGTTCCGCGATAATTGCGAACTTTGCGCGGGATATCTGCGGGTGCAATGGCGCCTGGACGGCGAGCGCCTACATCGAGGTGGCGACCGAGGCAATCCGCGAGCAGGTGGGCGACGAACGCGTAGTCCTGGGGTTGAGCGGCGGAGTTGACAGCACGGTGGCGGCCGCACTCATCCACCGCGCCGTCGGCGACCAACTTACAGGTGTGTTCGTAGACAACGGACTCCTGCGCCACAACGAGGCCAACCGCCTGCTCGAAATCTTCAAGAAACATCTAAAGCTGAATGTTCGCTTTGCCGATGTTGGCGCAGAATTTCTGGATCGGCTGGCAGGCGTGGTTGACCCGGAGGAAAAGCGCAAGGTGATCGGGCACCATTTTATCGAGGTTTTTAAAGAAGCGGCCGAGGCGCTGCACGGCGCCCGCTTCCTGGCCCAAGGCACAACGTATCCGGATGTGATCGAGAGTTCCGGTATCGGCAAACACGCGGACAACATCAAAAGCCATCACAACGTCGGCGGGTTGCCCGCCGAGCTGGGCTTCGACGAGCTTGTGGAGCCGTTGCGCATGCTTTTCAAGGACGAGGTCCGGGAGCTGGGACGCGAGCTGGGCTTGCCGGACGAAATGGTGTGGCGCCAGCCTTTCCCCGGTCCCGGCCTGGCGGTGCGCATCCTGGGCGAAGTCACTCCCGAGCGTGTGCGCCTACTGCAGGAAGCCGACCGGATCGTTTTACAGGAGATGAAGACATCGGGCTGGTACCATCGAGTTTGGCAGAGCTTTGCGGTCCTGCTGCCGATTCAGACTGTAGGCGTGATGGGCGACAACCGCACGTATGAAAACGCCGTGGCCCTGCGCGTGGTTCAAAGTGTCGACGGCATGACCGCGGACTGGGTACAGCTGCCGCACGACCTGCTCGGAACCATCTCCACGCGCATCATCAACGAAGTCCGCGGCATCAACCGCGTGGTCTACGACATCACCTCCAAACCTCCAGGCACGATCGAATGGGAATGACGGACCGCGAGCTGCATCAAATCCGCCGGTTTGTGGAAACGGTCCTGGAGGCCGAAACTTTGCCCGCCTGCATCCAGCCGGATTTTCTCCGCGAAGCCGTGTTGTCCTATCCGCATCGGCCGGGCAAATCGCTGCGCCCTGCCCTGCTGGTTTGGTGCTGCGAACTGGTCGGCGGCGAGCGAGCACATTGCGCCCGAGCCGCCGCCGCCATCGAGCTGCAGCACAACTGGACGTTGATCCACGATGACATCATTGACCGCGACGACACTCGGCGAGGCGGTCCGAGTTGCCACCGGCTGATCGAGCAGTCCACTGAATTCGAGGTTGCGGACCCCGCGGCGCGTGCGGAATGCGCAAAAGATCAGGCGATGCTGGCGGGCGACATTCTGCACGCCTGGGCGGTGAATCTGCTGGGGCGCTGTACCGCAGACGGCGTGCCGCCAGCGGTCGCCCTGGCCTTGGTCGGGCGTATGTCCGGCATGGTCACCCCCCTGTTAGTCAGCGGCGAATCGCTGGACGTGCAGTTCGAGCACCAACGCGCCGATGTCACCGCCGAACGCGTGCTCGCCATGTTGCGCCTGAAAACCGCCGTTTTGTTGCGCTTCGCCGCCGAGGCAGGCGTTGCCATCGGCCTGAAAACAGCGGATTTTACGCACGAAACAATTCAATCTGCCGGACGGTTTGCGGAGTCCGCGGGACTGGCCTTTCAAATCCAGGACGACATTTTGGGATTGTTTGGCGACGAAGCTCGACTGAAGAAACCGGTGGGTTCGGATGTGCGCGCGGGCAAACCCACCCTGCTTCACTTGGCGGCTCTTGAGGGGGCGAACCAGGAGGATGCCCGCGAGCTGCGCTCCGCCTTCGGGGACCCCAGTCTGTCTCCCGAACAACTTGAACGAGTCCGCGCCATTGTACAAGACTGCGGGGCGCTCGAGCAGGTGCGCTCGCTGGCAACCCGGCAGCTGGAAAACGCGCGCGAAATTTTGGCCGGATTTCCGGAATCCCCCGCGCGCGCCCGTCTGGAAAGCTGGACCACACAGCTGATGACCCGCCGGCATTGACACGACTCCCCAACCCCAGCAAGGAACGCCAACGATGAAAAGCATGACCGGATACGGCGCCGACACGTCCGAATCGGCGGGCACAAGTGTCTCTGTTGAGATATCCTCGGTCAACCGAAAGCAATTCGACCTGAGAATCGTTCTGCCCAAGGAACTCGGTCCCCTCGAACGGGATGTGCGGGCATGGTTGCAGGAGAGAATTTCGCGCGGCGCCGTCACGGTCGGAATCAACTACTCCCTAGGGGATGCCGACCGCTCGGCCGTTCAACGCCTGGATTGCGAGCTGGCCGCGGAGGCCGCCGAGGAACTTCGCGCCATCGCCGAGAAGGCGGGAATCGATGCGCGGATTTCTTTGCAGGACCTACTGTCCGTGCCGGGCGTGGTGCTGGAAGAACAAGCCAAGCTGCCCTTGAATCATATTCGTCCGCGGGCACTCGAAGCCCTTGAATCCGCATTTGCCGAGTTCGACTCCATGCGCCTGCGAGAGGGCGACGCTCTACTCTCGGACATTCGAGCGCGGGTTGACACCATGAAACAGGCCGCCGGACGAATTCGCTCCGAAGCCGCCGGCCTCCTGGATGCCTACCGGGAAAAACTGCGCAGGCGCGCGCTGGAAATGGGCCTGGATCTGTCGGCGGACGACGAGCGGCTGATCAAAGAGGCGGTTTTTCTCGCCGACCGCTCGGACATCACCGAGGAAATCACGCGCTTGGACAGTCATTTCGACCAGCTGGAGGGACTGCTAAACTCAGACGAACCGCCGGGACGGTCGCTGGAATTTCTCTGCCAGGAGCTGCACCGAGAAATCAACACCATTGCCGCCAAGTCCAACGGCACGACCATTGCCGAAAACGTTTTCGTGCTCAAAACTGAACTGGGACGCGTAAAGGAGCAGTCAATGAATTTAGAGTAGGCCCCCAAAGATGTTTCGCCGTACGGGGCGCGGTCTCCGCGCCCAGTCATTCGCCGCGCGTCGTCGGCGCCGCACACGAATGGCACCCGTGCCGGTTGCCGGGGATTCAAGGCCTTCTCTATTTTGCAAAGTTTTTCCGGCGCGTTATACTGCTTGTTTGAACTATGAAAAAAGACTGGACAATGTGCATTCTGTGCGTCGGGGAAATCCTCTGGGACCGGTTTGCCCACGGTCGCCATCTGGGTGGCGCGGCGTTTAACGTGGCCGCTCACGCGCGCCGTGCGGAGGCGGATTCGGTCTTCGTCAGCGCGGTGGGCGACGATGAAGCGGGCCGCGAGGCGCTAGTGCGCGCTCGCGGCCTGGGAGTGGACACGCGCTATGTGCGAACATCGCAAACCGCGCCCACCGGCACGGTCGACGTGCAGCTGCAAGAGGGGCAGCCGGACTATGTCATCAACCGCCCCGCCGCCTATGATTATCCCGCGCTGTCGGAACTTGACCTGCGTGAAATCGGGCATCATCCGCCGCAAACCATCTATTTCGGCACCCTGGCGCAAACGGGCGAGCAGGTCCGCACCATCACACGCACTCTATTGGATGCATTTCCAAAAGCCGAACGCTTCTACGACGTCAATCTGCGCAAGGACTGCCATTCGCCGGAGCTGATCGAGGAGCTGCTGACGGACTGCACGATTGTCAAGCTCAACCACGAGGAACAGACAAGAATCGGTGAGCTTTTCGGCCTCCGCCACGGGGAATTCGTTGCCTTTGCCGAGGATATTGCCGAGCGCTTTGCCCTGCAAACAGTGTGTGTCACGCGAGGGGAGCGCGGGTGCGCCCTTTGGCGTGAAGGCGAAAGCGTGGAGATCCCAGGCATAGACGCGACGGTGGCGGATGCCGTCGGCGCGGGCGACGCGTTTAGCGCCATGTTGATGACGCAACTGAACAGACCCGGCGGTACCCTCCAACAAGCCGGCGTTTTTGCCAATCGACTAGGAACGCTGGTCGCCTCACGCTCAGGTGCAATCCCGGCTTGGACTCGAGATGAACTTATTAAGGATTTTTAGGAGAACTCCCATCATGGCATCGAACAAACAGTCCCCAAAAAACACCGACATGCAACTTACTCCGGCCTTGGAGCATACACCGATCCGCGATATTCACGAACGCATCGCGATGGTTTCCACTCACGGGTATGTGGCCGCGGAACCGCCGCTGGGCGCGCCGGACACCGGCGGGCAAGTGGTTTACGTGCTCGAACTGGCGAAAAAACTGGCCAAGCTGGGCTACAAAGTCGACATTTGGACGCGTCAGTTCGAGGACCAGCCGCAGTTCGAAACCGTCGCCGACCGGGTCCGCATCATCCGCATGCCATGCGGCGGTAACGAGTTCATTCCCAAGGAGTTTCTATACAAACATCTGCCCGAATGGGAGGAGAACGCGCTCGACTACATCCGCGAGAACAAACTCGACTACCAATTCATTAACAGTCATTATTGGGACGCCGGCATCGCCAGCCAAAACCTCGCCGAGGAACTCGAAGTCACCCACGTGCACACCCCTCACTCACTGGGAATATGGAAGCAGCAACAGATGGAGGATCCCGGCGACAATCCGCAGGCGAACGAGGATGCCGACGACCCATTCAACTTTGCCGAACGCATCCGCCACGAACGAGAACTCTACAGCCAATGCGATATCATCACGGCCACATCCCCCTGCCAAATCGATATCCTCAAGGAGGAATACGGCATCGACAACGCCAAAATTCGCCTGATTCCACCCGGATACGACGACAGCCGCTTCTTTCCAATCAGCAAGTCAACCCGTCGGCGAGTCCGCCAGGAGTTCCGCTACCCGGAGGAAGCCCACGTGGTATCCACCATCGGACGACTGGCGCGCAACAAGGGATTCGATTTGTTCATCGACGCGTTCAGCGTGGTCGCCGAACGCGATCCCAAGGCCGTCATACGCATGGCGGTCAGCGCGGAATCCTCGGATCCCTCCGACGACGAGCAGCTGCAGGAACTGTTCGACAAGGTCGCGGAATACGGCCTGGAAGACCGCGTCACCATTTACGAGTCCTTGGACGACGAAATTATGCCGGACTTCTATCGCACGGCGGACGTATTCGTGCTGCCCAGCCGCTATGAGCCCATTGGCATGACCGCCATCGAGGCCATGGCCTGCGGCACACCCACGGTGGTTTCCACAAACGGGGGGCTTTACCGGGCGGTTACCTTCGGACAGGACGCGCTCTACGCCGATTCCACGGACAAATACGAGCTGGGTGTCGCCATCCTTCAGGCGCTCAAGTTTCCCGCCTTGCGCAACCGCCTGGCTCGCGAGGGCACTCGCCGAGCGCGCAGCCTGTTTACCTGGACCATGATCGCACAGCAACTGCTGATCGCCGTCGAGGGACCGAGCCAACCGGCCTTCGATATCGGCGCATTCATTCGCGAGGCCGACGCATAGACAACGGCGACGACGACGCCTGCGAACATCTCCCAAGAAAGGAATTCGCCCATGCACCAATTCTCTCTGTTTGCATCCGACCTGGACGGCGTCCTGCTTGGCAACCGAGCGGCCACCCAAGCTTTCCATGACTGTTGGACCGCACTTCCCGACGATGCCCGTCCGCTGCTGTGCGTTGCCAGCGGGCGGCGCCTGCAGGATGTCCAACGCGCCCTTCGCATAGCCGGTCTGCCGAAACCGGACTACATCATCAGCGGACTCGGTACGTCCATCTACGACTGCCGCCAACGCCTCGTGCTCAAGGCGTTCGCACAAATCCTCGAGGAAGAGTGGGACCTGGAGCGAGTCGATCAACTCGTCCGCGAGGTAACCAATGCCGAGAAAAAAGCGCCGCAACACCAAGGCCCCTACAAGTCCACCTGGTACTGGGAAGGGGCGGCCGCCGAAGATGTTGACGCCCTGCGCAGGCGCTTGGACGAAGCCGGGCTCGAGGCTGTTGTGGTATACACCAAAGCGCGCGACCTGGACATTCTCCCCCAGCATGCCAACAAAGGAAACGCCCTGGAATGGCTGCTGCGACACTTGAACATCGAAAGCTCCCGCTGCATTGTCGCCGGCGACACCGCCTTTGACAGCAGCATGTTTCTGATCGGCAACGTCAAGGGAATTCTGGTAGACAACGCGCAGCCCGAACTGGTCCAGGCCGTGCTCAACCGCGAAAAGTTCAAAGCTCCCTCTCCCGCTACCGAGGGCGTCCTCGAAGGTCTGCAATACTACGGCATCATCGATTCCATCCCCGAAATCCATCCAGTGCCGGAAGGCGCACACCCCGATCCGGAAATTCGCCACCTGGTCGAGTCGGAATCCTCCGAAACCTTCAAACCAGAAGATGTTGACTACCTGCGCACCGCGTTCGAAAAGGCCGTCGAAGTCATCCGTCTTAACATTACCCCCATGGGCTTCTCCGCCTGCTCGCTCGAACACAACACCTACCGGGGAACAGACGAAAATTATCGCAGCGTTTGGGCACGAGACGGAGCGATCACTGTCACCGGAACGCTCGGACTGGACGATCCCGAAATCCGCCAATGCCAGGAGCAAACTCTCCGAACATTACTCTCCAACGGAACCCGTACCGGTCAAATCCCCTCCCACATCAACATCGACAGCGGTCAGCCGGACTACTCCGGAGTCGGCAACATCAGCTCTATCGACAGCGGCCTGTGGACTATTATTGCCTTTACCGGCTACATCCGCAAACACCGAAACGTGGCTTTGCTGCGCGAATTTCTCGAGCCGCTCGAAAAAGCCATGACCTGGCTAATGGCTCACGACAGCAACAACGACAACCTGCTGGAAATCCCCGAGGCCGGCGACTGGACCGACCTGTTCGGACGCAGCTACAACGTGCTCTACGACGAGATTCTCTGGTACCGCTCCGTGGAATGCTACGGGCGCCTTATGGAACTGGTGGGACGCAACACCGAAGCCGCGGACTTCCTGGGCTGGTCGCGCACCATCAAGGAAGCCATTTTGACCAAGTTTTGGCCGTCCTCGAAACAGGACGATCAGATGCCGTGCTCGTTTGCCGACCTGCAGTTTTCGCTGGGCGACACCCAGTACCTGCTGGCCCAAGTCACGCCCTTCAACTTCAGTTGGCGCTGCGATGTCTACGGCAACCTGCTGGCCTATCTCTACAACATTCTTGACGACGAGCGCGCCAAGCAAGCCTTCCGCTTCATGTGGGGCGCAGGCGTTAACGATCCCTACCCGGTCGCCAACCTCTATCCCGTAGTCACACCCGGCGATTCCGACTGGCGGCCGTACTACACGGTTAACCTGCTCAATCTTCCCAACCACTACCACAACGGCGGCCTTTGGCCGTTTATCGGCGGGCACTGGGTGCGTTTCCTCTACCGCCTAGGGTTGCCGGACATCGCCTTTCGGGAACTCGTGCGGCTAGCCAATCTCAATCAGCACGGCATGCACTGCGACTGGGAATTTAACGAGTGGGCGCACGGCGTGACCGGGCGGCCGATGGGCAAAGCCTATCAAGCCTGGTCCGCCTCCGAATTTATCCACGCCTATCACGAGCTGAATCTGCACCTGCTGTAGCGCTGCAGCGCAGATACAGACAAAGCGCAAGGACTTGAACAGCCGCCATGACAACCGTCCCCGCTCGCAACCAGCGATGGATTCTCGCCACGGACATCGACAACACGCTGACCGGGGACGCCGAGGCCTTGGCTAATCTGGCCGCGGATCTGCAGCAAGCGCGCGAATCCGAATCACTGGTGCTGATCCTCACCACGGGGCGTCGAATCGAACAGGTTATCAGCGGCATTGCAGACGAAGGCCTGCCAACCCCGGACGCCGTCATCTGCCAAGTCGGCACCGAAATTTTTCTCCCCCCATTTGACTGCACCCACCCTCCCCTGCCCGCTTGGGACAAGCATTTGCGCCGAAGCTTCAGCCGAAAACAAGCGCTCGCTCTCCTAGAAGGAATTCCGGGACTGGAAATGCAACCACCGGAATGCAACACCGCCCTGAAAGTCAGCTGCTATCTGGACAACACCCCAAACCCGGAGCGGGCAGCCGCCGAAATCCGTCGACGCGCCGAGCGTCACGCTCCGAACGCTCAAGTCATCTGGTCCAGCGGACGCGACCTGGACATCATCCCCGCCGCCGCCGGCAAAGGCAAGGCCGTACGTTTCCTGCAAACACACCTCGACCTAACAGACTCCCCCGTCGTGGTCGCCGGCGACAGCGGCAACGACAGCGCCATGTTCTCAACCTTCGGACGCGGGATCGTCGTGTCCAACGCCCAACCCGAACTCAAGGAGGCCGCACGCGCCCTGGCCAAAACCGACATTGTCTTCGTCACTCAACCATACGCCGCCGGCGTCCGCGAAGGACTTCGCCGCTTCGGCGTGCTGACATAACCACAAAACTCTTGATTTCCAGGAAAATTCAACAGAACTATTCTTAAATCGTGAATTCCGAATCTTGAATACAGCATTACTTCAACATTCAA
>JBMCIU010000042.1:0-9404 GCA_048616755.1 Verrucomicrobiota bacterium | reverse complement strand
GCGCCATTGGCCGTTGCCCAGATTGGTAAGGTCTTCGACCTCCTGTCCTTCCTTGCGGAAACTGGCCGGGACGTTTTTGACCGGTTCGCCGTCGTCCAGGATGATGGTCAGCCGTTGGCCGACATCGAGGTCTTCCTCGAGTTTGAGTTTGGCTTTGACGAAATTGATGGGACAGGGGATGCCGCGCAGGTCGAATTCAACGCTGTCGGCGGTGTTGGTCGTGCGCTCCGCGTCCGCTTGGTCCGCGGGATTTGCGGATTCCGCAACTTGTTGGTTATTGGGCGTTTGCGGAGATTGCGATTCCGGCGGTTCGAATTGCAGAGCGGAGTTCAGGTTCGCGTAGAGTGTTTCGACGCGTTTCAGCAATTTTTTCACGTCGGCTTGGCATCCTTCAAGGGCCTGTGTCCATCCCTGCGCCTGCCCCCGGGCTCGCGCCAGCAGAGCTCGGAACGGCTCGGCGACCAGGCCGGTGTCGACAAAATGTGTTTCAAAGTCTCGAAACACCTCGTCGGGCGCCTGCGCGTCGCTGCCGCGCGCGGGCAATAGCGCGCGGGCCGCGTGCAGCATGACCGTGAACGGATCGCGGGCGGCGCGGGCGGCTGCCAGGTCGGTTTGGATGATTTCGAACACGCCCGCCGCGCAATCGCCCCCGCCACGGTTGGCCAGGGAAAAGTCCTCGTCCGCGCCGAAATCGCGGTACATTTCCGGCGCGTCCTCGTAGGCGGGCGCCGCCGCGTGCGCGGTCGCGACTGCCTTCACCCATTCAACTCCCTTCCGGTCGCAGTAGTGATTAAACGATTCGCAGCCGATGCGGTTTTCCTGGAAGTGCTCGGCGAGAACTTTCAGCACATCGGGCAGTGCCTTGGCGGGTACTTGGCCGCAGTTTGTTCCCAGGCGCGCTCCTTCGGCATTGCAGCGTCCGCCAACGGATATGCGGTAGGACGGCAGCAAGCTGCCTTCGACGCGTTGAGCGGCGCCGCTAAGCCCGATCGGCCCCACCGGTTGCTGCCCGCAGGCGTTGGGGCAACCGTTGATATATATGTCCAGGTCATCCAGGGTCTCCTGCAAAATTGCCGAGTTGCGCAATTTTGCCGCACAGGCGCGTGTGGCATTTCGCGACAGACACAGTCCCAGGCGGCAGGTGGAGGCGCCGGCGCAGGACACGAACCGCTCGATTGGATCGGGTGCAAGCATATCGGTGTCCAGCGACCGCAGCTCGCGGGCAAGCTCGTCGAGGGCATTCTCGGGAATGGAGCGGATAATCAGATTTTGGCGGCGTGTGGTGCGCACGCCGTTTTCCGAGCTGAAGCGCGCCGCGATGTCGCCGATTCGGGCGAATTCGTCCGCCGACAGGAAGCCGAGGGGCAGGTGCAGAGGCACGGCGATCCGGCCGGCTTGACGTTGTCTCAGGCGGAGAATTCCATCGATCCGCTCTACCTCCGGGGACTCGGGTGTCGGCGTTATCGGTGCGGGGTTCGCATCGCATTGTCCGCTCCAGGCGGGGACCCCTTCGTTTGTGACCTCGCCGATGACTTGGTGGAAGAGTGCGCGGACCTGGTCGATCCCCAGCCGTTCGAGCACATATCGCAATCGAGCCCGTTGGCGGTTGTCGCGGTCGCCGTGCCGGTCAAAGAGCCTCCGAACCGCCTCGGCGATCCGAATGCATTCACTGGCGGGAGTCCAGTCCAGCAACTCGTCGGCCAGTCGTGAAGTCGCACCCATACCGCCGCCAATAAGGACGCGAAATCCGGCTTCGCCCGCGCGGGTTTCGGCGATGAATCCCAAGTCCGTGACCTTAGCCAAGGCGCAATCCGCGGCGCAACCGCTGAACGCAATTTTGTATTTGCGCGGCAGATTGTAGCTGCCGGGCTGTTGGATCAGATACTCGGTGACGGCATGGGCGAGCGGAGTGACGTCGAAGCATTCGTGCGGACAAATGCCCGCGTAGGGACACGCGGCGACATTTCTGACCGTGTTGCCGCCGCCGCCTTTGCTGGACAGGCCGACCTCGAGCAACGACCGCATGATGGGCGGCGTATCGGCAAGGTCAATGTCGTGAAGCTGCACATCCTGACGCGTGGTGACGTGAAGTTGCCCGTTGCTGTATTTTGCGGACAGTGCTGCCAGGCGGCGAGCCTGTTCGGCCGTCAGCGCGCCCCCCGCAACGCGGACGCGGACCATGTAGGAGCAGTCCTGGCGCTGTTCGTAGATGCCGAACGGAACCCGCCGCGCCCGCATCATCGCGGGTGTCAGGTCGCCGGCCAGGAAGCGCTCCACGTCTTTTTCGTACTTGTTGATGTCATTCGCCAAGGTTGGCGGCAAAGCAAAGTAGCCCTCAGCCATGATTCTCCTCGCTGGTTTGTGTGGGCGGATTCGACACCGTCGGATGCGTCCCGCACAGGGGGCATTCCGGGTTTTTGCGCAGCGGGACTGTGCGAAACGTTCCCTGCAGCGCATTGTAGACCAACAACCGATCCGTAGTTAGCGCGCCTTGGTCCAGGAGGAACTTTAGCGCCTCGGTCGCCTGCAGGGTGCCGATAACGCCGGCGACTACGCCCAACACGCCGGCTTGCGAGCACGACGGTACGGTCCCCTCGGGAGGAGGAGCGTTGAAAGCGCAGCGGTAACAGGCTGTCTCGCCGGGTTTTACCGTCATTAGCTGGCCATCGAACTGCAGGACTCCCGCGTGAGTATACGGCGTGCCCGCAGCGTGACACGCGTCCGCCACCAAAAACTTGGACTCAAAATTGTCGGTACCGTCCAGGACAAAATCATACTCGGAAACGACCTCCGCCGCATTGGCGGCCGTCAGTCGGTAGCCGTGCTCTTTCACCCGTATCTCCGGGTTGAGCGCGCGAATCCGAGCAGCGGCCGATTTCACCTTGGGGACCCCAATATCTTCGGTGCTGTGAATTACCTGGCGCTGCAGGTTGCTCAGCTCAACCGCATCCGAGTCCATCACGCCCAGAACCCCCACCCCCGCCGCCGCCAAATACAGCGCCGCCGGAGAGCCCAAGCCACCGATCCCGACAATCAAAACACTGCCGGCCATCAGCCTGCGTTGGCCCGAGCCGCCGATCTCCGGCAACAGAAGATGGCGTGAATATCGCTGGATTTGGGACTCGCTCAAATTCATGAACATTCGCGCGCGGCGTTTGCGCGCCGCGACCTCACGGCTAAAAGATGATTGTTTTGGTCAACATAGCGGATTTTACGAACATCGCAATCGGTTGCACCTTTGGCACTCAGAAGAGCGAGCGTTCGGAGACGAAGGCGGACTGATGATAATCGAGTCGAATCGGACCGCGCCGGGGCAGGACAACTTCGACGATGTCGAAACGGTAGGTAACCGGCGGCATGCCGATGCTTCGCAGATATTCCCTGGCGGCGGCGCAAATGCGTTGGCGTTTCGCGGTCCCCACCGCTTCGCCCGGTGTGCTTTTGATTGATCGGCGGCGGGTTTTGACTTCTACGAAGCACAGAGTTTCGGCGTCGCGCGCGACGATATCGATCTCGCCGTGTCGCCCCTGGTAGTTTCGCGCCAGGACTTCGGTTCCGGCTGCTCGCAGCATTCGGCATGCCAGTGATTCGCCGCGCCGTCCCAGGCGCAGATGGGCCGCCCGGCGGCGGGAAAAGCGATGCATTGTCACTTGTGCAGGCATATCCGAACTGTATCGCCAATTCCGTCCCTGCCCAATGCTTTTTGGCACTACAGGATTTTCGTGGGTTCGAAACGCCGGGCTGAAAGCCCGAACCATGCCCAGCCCAGGGTCGCAGACCCTGGGCTGTGAGTTGGACCGGGGCGTTGCCCCGAAAATCGACACCACCCACGAAAGTTCCAGTAGTGCCCGCTTTTTAGATTATGCTCGCGAGCATTATGCCGTCCAGCATAACGATAGATAGACCCTGTCCGGAAAGGTATCCAACCATTCTCTGAGTTCAAAGCCCGCCTGCCACCTTGTGTGGCTGGGGCGAAAGTTCGCGGCTATCAACCACGCCTACCACTTTTTCCCCTTCAGAATTCTTGATTTCCAGGAAGATTCAACGGTACCATTTTGGTTCTTAAATGTTGAATGATGAATTTTGAATCCTGAATTTTGAATTCAGCATTACTTCAAGATTCAACATTCAGGATTCAACATTCAACATTAAGGTACCATCACCATTTTCCGGCAAAACGCTCCATTCAAGCATAAGGGATCAAGATCTCTGCCCTTCCGCCGCCGCCCGCCGACCGGCGGCGGCGGAAGGGAGAAAAGGCAGGGCAGCCCCATGGAGCCTGAGAACTTATTCACCCACGCCGCAAGGGCGTGGGGGTCTTGACAGAAACCTATTTCCGGACAGGGTCTAGATACAGTGCGTGCCGCACACCTTTATCCTTATCCTTTCTCTCCTCTCAGAGGCACCGCGATATTCCACGCTTCCGCCGCCGCGGACTCGACGCCGAATCCGTCGGTTCCTTTCCAGACGGCAAAGAACAGGGTGGTCAGTTTTCCCTGGTCATCAAACAGGCCGGAAACGCGTTCCAAGTTTCCGAGCGTCTCGGTCGTTCCGTCATCCCAGGTGACGGTTCTGCTGTAGGCCTTTGGCGCCGCATCCAGTTTCCAATCGATACAATTCTGCGAATGGGCCAGGATTCCGGCGCCCCTTTCGGAGGTGATTTCCCCGTCCTGGTCTTTGGCCAGCAGATGAAAACCGGAAGGATCGGCCCATAGAAACGGATCTTCCACTTGCCCTATTTGGTTTTTGGAGAACAACGGCGAATCGGTCACAACCGTGAAGGGCTTGTCGAGCGAATCCGCCACGGCCAGGCCGATATTCATGCCGCTGTGCTTGTGTCCCGCATACTGGCGGGATTTGAAAATCAGGTAGATACGGCCATTGGGGCCCACTGCGGGGGCCGGGTTGGAGGTGAGGAAGCTGTAGTAGGTGCCGGGTTTTGTGTTAAGCGCCGGTTCGTCAAACCGCTCCCAGGGACCGTCAACGCTGTCGCTGACAGCCATCCCTATGCGCTTGTTGGAACGGCCAACGATGCACCAGCCGCTTTGCATGGTCAGCAACTCGGAATTGTCGGGTGTGCAATCTTCAAAGGGGTGGGTCGACCCCATGTAGAAAAGGACATATTTGCTCCCCACTTTTATCATTCGCGGGTTGTGCGTAGAGCGTCCATCCCAGTATTCGGCCCCGCGAGGCGGCAAAACCACTTCTTCAAATGTATAGGGGCCCTCCGGTGTGTCGGACGAGGCGCGGACAATTTCCGAAGCAATCATCCAGCCGGGATGAAATTTCATATAGGACGGGATGCGGGACGCGAACATGTGGTAGCGTTTGTCGTCTCCACGCACGACCGAACTGCCCCAGATCCGGTACCCCTCCTGGCTGAAGCCGCCGTTGCGGGGGATCGTTCCTATTCGACTGAAAATGGGATTTTGCGGTGTCATGATGTGTATCCTCCAGGTTACGGGCGACGATTACGGTGAACGATGGATGGATTCCTACTCGTAATCCGTGCTCGTCGCCCGTAATCGTCAACCGACTCCCGTTTTTATGCGTTTTCATAAAATTTTTGACACGACCGTTTTTTCTCCCGCGGCGAGAGCTATTCGGCTCGGTGGGCGGGACGTAGTGTTTCGGTTGGCGATCGCCAAAAATCCCGAATGAGGTCCCACGCTTCTTGCGGCGTTTCGCAGTACTGAAAGATTTCGATGTCTTCGGGGCAGATGAGCTGGTGGTCGATCAACTGCTGCCAATTGATGAGTTTCTCCCAGAATTCGCGCCCGAAAAGCAGCACGGGGATGCGGGTGATCTTGCGGGTTTGGATCAGGGCCAGGGTCTCGAAGATTTCATCCAGTGTGCCGTAGCCGCCGGGGAAGGCGCACAACGCTTTGGCACGCATAAGAAAGTGCATTTTTCGGATGCTGAAGTAGTGGAAGTGGAATAGCAGTTCCGGTGAAATGTAGGGGTTGGGATCTTGTTCGAAAGGGAGGCTGATGTTCAACCCGACGGTTTTGGCCCCGGCATCGGCGGCGCCGCGGTTGCCGGCTTCCATGATGCCGCCTCCTCCGCCGGTGACGATGACGTACTCGCAGCCGTCTTCGCCCTGTTGACAGTCGCAGCTGACCAAGTGCGCAAAATCCCGCGCCAACTGGTAGTAGCGGCTCATGTCCGCGGCGATTTGAGCGGCGGCAAGGTCCTGCCGACGGGAGTCTGAGTCGGGATTTTCCTCGGCTGCTTGACGCGCGGCGGCGAGGGCCGGTTCGGCGTCCTCGGGCGAAGGGGTGCGGGCGCTGCCGAACAGGACGATGGTCGAACGGATGTGTTCGTCCTGCATGACCAGTTCCGGCTTGAGCAGCTCCAGCTGCAGCCGGATCGGGCGGAGTTCGTCGCGCTTGAGGAATTCGGTGTCCTCGTAGGCTTTTTTCAGTTCATCGGACATGGATGGCCTCATACGGTTAGAGTCAGAGCGACCGGGCAGTGGTCGGAGCCGGTGATGTCGTCCAGGATGGGGGCCTGCTGCACGGCGTCGCGCAGTTCCTCGTTCACGCAGTGATAATCAATGCGCCAGCCCACGTTCCGTTCGCGCGCCCGGGTGCGATAGGTCCACCAAGTGTAGTGACCGGGTTCGGCGCAGAACATCCGGAAGGTGTCCACATAGCCTGCGGCGACAAATTTGTCCATCCAGGCTCGCTCTTCGGGGAGGAAGCCGGGATTCTTCTCGTTCGATTTTGGGTTGGCCAGGTCAATGGCCTTGTGGGCGATGTTGTAGTCGCCGGCGATTACGACATGGCGTCCCTCCTTGCGCAGCTGCTCGCACTGCCGCAAGACCGCGTCGCAGAATCGAAGCTTGTAGTCCAGGCGCCGACCGCCTTCCTGCGAATTCGGAAAATAGCAGTTGAACAGCACGAAGGAGTCGAAGTCGAGGACGTGTGTTCTCCCCTCGAGGTCGAATTCGTCGACATCCAGGCGGCGCGTTCGAACCGGCTCGACGCGGGAAAGCGTTCCCACGCCGCTGTAGCCCTTGCGTTCGGCGCTGATCCAGTCGGTCCGATATCCCTCGAGTCCGGCAATGTCCGCGGGGATTTGCTCGGGTTGCGCCTTGGTCTCCTGCAGGCAAAGGATGTCCGGTTGAGCTTGGCGCACCCAGTCGACAAACCCCTTTCGCTGAACCGCGCGAATGCCGTTAACGTTCCACGACATGAGTGTCAGTGTCTGTTTGCTCAAAGCTGTCTCCCTGATTCGCCGCGAATGGGGATGGCGGCATCGTTTTTGAGAAAGACCGGAATTTGGTCGAGAGGTGCGTCGACGGTCAGCCACTGGCCTCCGTCAACGGTTTCCCCGGTCCAGGCGTGCGTCCAGCGAGCGCTCTCGGGGAGGTAGACCCGGCGTTGCCGCGCGCCCTTTTCCAGCACGGGGCAAACCAATAGGTCGGGTCCGAACAAGAATTGGTCGTCGATATCGCATGCGACTGCATCCTGCTGGAAATCAAAGAACACCGGGCGCATTGGGGGGGTGCCGCGTTTCGAGGCGCGCTTCATCTGTTCCATCACGTACGGGCGAAGCCGCTCGCGCAGGAAAAGAATATCCTTGAGGATGGCGAACGTCTCTTCTCCGTAGCTCCAGATTTCGTTGTCCGCGCCGGAATGCACGTCGGAGCGCATGGGGACGCGAACGCCGTGCAGCCGAAACAGAGGGCAGAATACCCCGTACTGAAACCAGCGGACCAGCAGCTCGGCGTATTCGGGATCCTTGGGATCGCCGCCGGAGAATCCGCCGATATCGGTGGTCCACCAGGGGATGCCGCTCATCATGATATTCAGCCCGGCGCGCAGAGAATCGCCCAAGGCCTCCCAGGTTGAGGGGATATCTCCGTTCCACACGGCGGCGCCGAACCGCTGGCTCCCCGCCCAGGCGGAGCGACAGAGAGTAATAACTTCGGATTCGCCGGCCGCGGTCAAGTGATCGTGGAAACCTTTTTCGTGATAAAACGGGTACATGTTCGTCAGCGCGCCCGCCGGGCCTTCGGCAAAACGCATATTGGCGGTGTCGGGCGGTCCGATTTCCGGTTCGCAGGCATCCAGCCAAAATACCCGGCATCCCTTGTCGTAGTAATTTTTGCGCACCTGCTCCCAGAGAAAATCGCGGGCCTTTTCGTTGAAGGGATCACAGAGCGCCAGCCCGACGCGCTTGGTGGGTTGGGGATCGGGGGCGGTCGCCACCAGTTCCGTGCCTTGGCGTGTGCGAACCAAATAGCCGTTTTCCTGCATTTCGTGGAAATTGCGGCTGGCGATTTCAACCGTTGGCCAGACCGACACCATCAGCTCGATCCCCATTTCCTTCAGCTCTCGGATCATGCCGTCGGGATCCGGCCACTTTTCGTAATCCCAATCCCAATCGCCGTGCGCAGGCCAGTGATAGAAATCGCACACGATCACGGACAAGGGCAGGCCCTCACGGTGATATCTGCGGGCAACGGTCATCAGTTCGTCCTGGGTCACGTAACGCAGCTTGCTCTGCCAAAAACCGGCGGCAAATTCGGGCAGCATGGGACTGTGCCCGGTGGCGTCGGCGTAGGTTTCCATGTTCTCGGCATAGCTGTCGCCCGCCGTCACAAAGTAGTCGAGCTGTTTGGTTTCCTCGGCTATCCAACGTGTTTGAGTTTGTCCCAGTTCCACCCGACCCATGGCCGGATTGTTCCAGAGAAATCCGTAACCGCAGCTTGACACCAGAAACGGGATGCATACCTCCGCGTTGCGCTGAACCAAGTCAATGACGGCGCCCTTTTGGTCAAGCAGCGGATGGCGATGCTGTCCGAGACCGTAAAATCGCTCGTCGTCCCGAGCCTTGAAATTGGCCTGCAATCGACTGTAGCCGCCGGCCGGATCGGAGAATTCGCGGGCAGCGGGATACAAATACGGATGCTCGGCATTCCAATCCACCTCCTCAAGAAGCAGAGCCTGATCGCTCGCGCGGGTAAACACCAACCGCGCCTTTTGAGCGTCGAGCCGTACCGTAATGTTGCCGTTGCGAATACTGCCGCCGTCCTCGGATACCTGAGTTTCGGCATCCGGAGGCGCCTCTTGGTGCAGCAATGCGCCGGGCAGATCGTCGTGGATTTTGCAATCCACGGTTGCCCTCACTCGAATACCGTCTCGCCCCCAGGGCTCAACGCGCAGCTGCTCGCCACGTCTTGTCCACAAAATCGCGTTGCCGTCCGCATAAAATTCCATGCCAGCTTTCCTCCGGTTGATTTTGCGCCCGAATTCGCGAACAAACCCGAGGCGCTTTGCAGCCATGCATCATAGCCGACTTTTTTCCGGATGCCAGAACGACTTTCACGGACGGCAGATTTTGGAGGGCGAGAGTCCTCTCGAGCCCCGCCGGTTGTCGCATGGCGAGGCCGGTTG
>JBMCIU010000041.1:0-9435 GCA_048616755.1 Verrucomicrobiota bacterium | reverse complement strand
TGCCCTGCTCGCCTTTGGTGTCCGCCGGACACCCGAAGCCCAAAAGTTTTCGGAGGCGGGAGCAAGGAGGATTTCTGCGCCATAACATTGCCTGGCACCCTGCGAATCAGTTCGGCGAACCATGCCGTCGGCGTGTTATGAAAGCAGCGACAAGCAGCAGGCAGAGAAGAGTGACAGTCATTGCGCTGAGTATCAACAATACGCGGGGGCGGGTCGGCCTTTCGGAACGGACCGCCTCTTTGCCGGGGGATGGAGTCGGTTCAGATGCTACAGTCTTTGCAGGCTTATCCCAATCCGGTTCGGCTGTTGTGGTCCATGGACTTTGAAGAGCAAGATCGTATACTGCCTGCGGGGTGGCCTGTTTGCCGACCAGGACACCGGCTGCGGAAAACACCGCCGGTGTATTCAGGTGAAGCTCTTTGGAAAGGGAAAATCGGCTTGACAGCGTTTGGTTGAAGGAGGCGGCTTCGGGCGTGTTGACATTGTGGACACGCAGCTCGAGGTGCTTGTCATCCGCCTCCAGGCTTTCGAGCAGGCCCTGGATTTCGTCGCAATCGGCACATCCGGGTGTAGTGAACAGGTGGATAGTGGTCTGTCGGGGGCCGTCCGTCGGCTTGTCGGTTTCTGTGGACGTTTGCGGCGTGGAGCTGGAGTATGGCGTTGTGCTCACGCGGCTGGTATTTGTCGCTTCCATTTGGCGACGAGTAACATGTCTGACAGCAGGAGGAAGATTCTTCGCTTCTTCGGCGATCTTGACACTGCCCTCTTTGCGTTTGAGAAAACCATCGCTGCCCATGTCTGAATTACCCAGATGGCGCGCCAACACCGCAGCCACATCACTCGAGGTTCTGGCAAGATGCCGCCGCACGGAAAAGGGAATCCGGCGAAGAAAATCGGCCGGTTTCTCTAGATCCTGAAGTGCCATCTCCACTTGCGCGGACGAAATATCCTCGCCGAGGCGGATAGAGGCAAGCAGGGCCAAAACGCGCACTTCCGCGCCATGCGGGGGAGCACTCAGCAAACGCAGCAGCGAACGAAAATCATCCTTGCGGAACCGGACTCGTCGCGCCAGCAGCTGGGCGACCTCGTTGGGAAGACGCTGCGAGTGCTCGAACAGGTTCACCTCAACCAGTTGGAGAATCATCTCCGGAACTAGCCGCTGCACGGCGGGATCATCCCCCTTTGCCAACGTGTCGGACCGACGCGCAAATTCGTCAAAATCCGCATTGGCAAGCAAAATCCAAGCCAGTCTCCGCAGGGTGGTATCCGGGTTGTTCAGCAGGGAACGAGAGCGATTGGCCGCGGTTTTTTCGGGACGGCCCACGTTGAGATAAAGGGCGAGACGTTTCAGCGGCGCGTTCTTGCCGTGTTCATGAATGTATTGAGCAAACGATCGCAGGGTCGCGGCCATATTTGCGTCGTTCATGACGCGCATCAGCTGATAGCTGGAAAACGCATCCTTTGCAGTCAGGGGTTGCTCGGCATCGATCACTTCGTGGATCATCATGCGCAGCCAGGAGGCCGGTTCCAAGTCTTGAAGAATAATGTTGCATACTTTCTGCCTCGTCCGGGGATCGGGGCTTCGGAGCAAGGCGAGGGCGAGATCTTTGCTGCCCGGCACTTTCTTGAGCGCCTGTAGCGCCGGACCGAGTTTGACGGCTAGTTCAACCGGGATTTCGGCGGCGTTTTCGGTGAGCATTCCCAAGGCTTCGGGGTCCTGCATGCGTAGCAGTTGGACGGCTGCGAGCACGCGTTCCCGCTGAGTGCCGGTGGTCAAAAGTTTCTGTACGGCGGCATGAAGCTCGGAGATGGTTGCAGTGGGCAAACTGCTTTTTTCCTCTTCTTCGGGGCGGTCCGCGGCATCTCCTTCCTCCCCGCCGAATGCATCCATAAGTTCCGCAACATTGTCGGCTGGTGGGGCAGCCCCCGCCGGCGCTTCGGCTCCCTGATCTTTCTCCCCGTCCTCCCCGAAAGCACCCAGCAGTTCGTCAACCGCTTGCTCCCCTTCGGAGGCGGGAGACGCGGCGTTCGCTTCGGCAAGTGCGCTATAACGGAGGGAGGGAAGCGGTTGTATTTTAAGATCGCGGAGGATTGCCGCCCGCAGGTTTTCCGGCCCCTTGTTAAGGACCTGAATAACGAGATGTCGGGCAACACCATCCTTGTCGGCGGCGCGGGCCAGTGTGGTGTATCCCGCCAGCCGGACGGAGGCGTTGTCCGAGGCCGTTGCGGAGTTCGCAAGCAAACGGATCGCCTCGCGAACGGCTGCGGCATCTCGCTTCTTTGATC
Source organism: Verrucomicrobiota bacterium (assembly GCA_048616755.1). Taxonomy (GTDB): domain Bacteria; phylum Verrucomicrobiota; class Lentisphaeria; order Oligosphaerales; family CAZSBQ01; genus CAZSBQ01. The sequence continues at coordinate 7,149 of JBMCIU010000041.1, read as the reverse complement.
CCTGTGTGGATAACGATGGCCGCCGCTCGCTCAGCAATGAAATTGCCTGTTGCAGCGTTTCCCCGGAGGCTTGGGGCAACTGACGCGCAATCGAGGGGGGGATATCTCCGCCTGCGGCCAGAATCGCCAGGATGGCGGCCCGGCTGTCTTTGTGTTGTGCATAGGCCTCAAGCAATTTGGGCTTCATGGACTCAATCCGTTCCGGGGAGAGGGTTTTAAGCACGACGGAGCGGACGAAGGCATCGGAATCGGTTAACAAGGAGTACAGCATGTCGGGGCGGTCGTCGGGCGGCAAATTGGCGAGGCATTCGACTGCGGCGGCCCGAATGCGCCAGCTTTGGTGGCGGAGACAGGCGCGCAGGGGTTTGGTTATAATCTGACGGTTGCGGAACTTTGCCAGTGCACGCAGTGCCGCGATAACGACATCTTCCTCGTCCTGTTCAAGCATCTGGGTCAGGACAAGCATTGAACGACGGGTGCGCGTGTCGCCAAGGCAACGGGCAATAGCGACGACGACGTCCACATCCGATTCCGAGTCGAGGTGCTCGGCCAGGACTTTTACCACTCGGCTGCCGCCCGCCTCCGCGAGAGCATCGGCTGCAGCCTCCCGTATAAGAGGATCCGACTCGTGCAGCAAATCCCGCAACACGGCAATACCTCCCTCGCCGGCATCGCCCAGACTTCCGATGGCGGCGAGGCGCGTATCAAGACTGCCAAAGATCAGTTTATGGGCGCATTGTTCCGGGCGCAATTTCTCGGCCTTTTGCAGAGTGGCGGCGAAAGTGACCATGCGGATTCTCCGCTGGATGCCCGCGGGCAGATCGGGGTATTTCCGCAGGTAGCGGTTTAGGACGGCAACCGAACTCATGCCGCCGCGGAGAAGACGCCGCATTGCCCGGGACGCGGGTTCCGGCTGCTCGGAAACAAGTTCATCCACCAAGCGTTCCACGTCGGTCTCGGCCAGGGTGGCATAGCGGCTGCGCTCCAAGTCTTCGGTCAGCTCGAACGAACGCCACTCGTCGATGGCGCTGCGACTGATTTCGGCATTAAGGCGCCAAGGGTCAAAGCCAAAGTTCCGGCCGGTCCGTTCTTCGAGCAGTTCGATGGCGGCGCAACGAACCGCAAGCAACGGATGCTCAAGCAGGGAAACCAGTTTTTGAAGGGGAAACGGGGTTGCATCCAGCAGACGCCCGCGGACGAGATCCCGATGCCGCGGCTCGCCCATCGCCAAAAGAACTTGGAGCCACTCTTGATCGCTCCAGGAAAGCCGTTTTTTCTCATCATTTTCCTTGAGCAATCTGCGCAGTTGCCGGTCGACGATGCTTCCCCCCCGCGGACCCAGTGCCTTTAGCAAAAATGACCTCAGCGAGTTCACGCCGGCAAATCCCGCGGATCGCGCCCGTTCGCGGCCGCCGGGCGATATCACCAATACGACCGGGGTGGACTTGACGCCGTAGCGGTTTGCCGCGGCCTCGTTCGAGGTTGTATCCAGGCGGACACAGGTAAACTTCGAAAACAGTTCAGCCAGTGCGCTGTCGGTGAGCACTTCTTCACGCATGCGCACATCCCATGTGCGGTCGCCGGCGCCAAAAAAGAGAAACATTGGCCGATGCAGATGCCCTTCTTCCACGACGGCATCGGTGAGACTGTCATGCCAAATCGGCGTCGCGGGCAGTGCGCGTTCGTCCGGGGCGCCGCCGGCAAGGACGGCCCACATAAAAGCAATGACTGCCATCTGCCGGCAGGGGTTGCATATCGGCCTGTTCATAACGTCGTTGTCCCTCCTTAGTGCAGCAAGGCGTACACCAGGATATTCATATTGATCTGCATCGCGTTTGTTAGTTCGTTGGCGCCGCAACAACAGCATCCTTCCGCATGCTCCGTGTCATTCAACCCTTCCTTGGAATATACGAGGACCGCCTTGCCGTCCACCGTGAGCGCTTCCAGGAAAGGGGGGCTGCCAGGATGCGAAAGCGTTAGTTCGCTGATCGAATTGAAGACTCTGAAAAGAGGATGTTCCATCGGAAGTTTTTCCAGCTTGCGCTCCTTGTCGAATACGCGACCAATTTCACGCCGAAAAGCCTTGTCCCACTCCTTGCTGGAGCACCCCGCCGAGGCCAGAAGAAATCCCCCTCGCTCCAAGTAGGTTCGCAAGTGCTTTCGCTCCCGTCGGCTGAGAGTGAAGTCTTTTTCCCCGGTCATGACGACGAAGGGGAAACGAAACAGCTCCCGGGACGCCAGTTTGACGCTTTTAAACCGTCGTTCGGTGGGAATTGCCGTTTCCCGCTGGACTGCGCTGAGGAATTCATGGCTGAAGCAGCGGGATGTATGACTGCCTCCGTAGACCAAGTTGGCGCAGCGGATGGCGTCTTCCTTGCCCTGGGCCGACAGGGTTGCGAGGATGACGAAGAGCGAAAGGCCCGCCCAAAGGACGTTTCCGCTCCGCGCAGCGAAGGGGGCTGCCGCCGACTGGCGCCCCGTCTTCGGGGTATCCCGGTTGGGAGAAGAGACTGTCGAAGGTCGATTTGACCTGTCTTTGACGCGAATCCCGTCTGGACCGTACATGGGTATTGCTCCTTGTGTTGGCGCCTGCGGTTTACGGCTCGGTTGGCGCTGGCTGTGTTTGGCTATTCCGCTTGTCTGATTGAGTTGAATCCGCAGCCTTGTCTGCCGGGGTTATGTCCCCGAAGAAACGCTTAATTGCTTCACGGTAGCTTGGGTGGACCGTTGTTCTGAGTTGGGCGGATTGATCGGCGGTTTCGACATTTTCCGGACGCATTGGCTCGCCGGTCGGGGCGGTTTCGTCCTGGCCTCCCCCCCTTTCCGCGGCGCGGCCTTCGTCGCCGTGCAGATCGAGCTGCGTCACTTTGTGCGATGGCCGGAAGCTCAGTCGTTCGGGTCCATACATTGGGACATTGCGTTGGCCAATGCCAGGGTACCAATACCCATCCTCGGCGCTGCCGCCGGCGCCGGCGCCGGCCGTTCCCCGGTTGGGTCCCTGTCCCTCGCCCCGGGCACGAAGACTGTCGAGCATTTGGCGAATCGTTTCTTGGATGCCGCTTCCGGCGCAAAATCCAAGATTGCCGTTCAGCGCCTCCCCCACACAATTTCCCTCCTGCCGGCAGCCGGCAAGGATGGCGCGCAATCGCCGCAGAGCTTCCGCGGCCTTGGCTTTGGCTTCGGCGCCTCGGTCACTGGCGGCGGCCTCGGCGGCTCCGTTCATCAGGGAGGCAATTCCCGCTTCACGCAGGGCGCTTGCGGTGTCGGTAAGATTTTGCGCCAGGGGGGCGTAGTCCGCCGGCATCCGGGCGGCCAGGGTTTCCAGGCGCGCGGTGATTCGGGTTATTGTTTTAGCCACCTTTTTTTGCGGAGCGGCCTGATTGCGGAGAAGGGGCAGATCCGGCAGATTTCCGTCGGCGGCCCGGCTGATCATGCGCGTCAGCCACTGCTGCTCCCCGCTCGCGGTTTGCAGTGCGCCTATGGCTTTGAATGCGTTGCCGATGTCGACGGCCTCCTCCGCCTGGCGGGTGAGACGGGGAACCGCGGTGTTTGGCGCCTCGAGTTTCTCCTCGGCAAGATGATCCAGGATGCTGCGAAAATTGGGGTGGTCCACGGGCGTGTTTTCGAGCGAGTGTCGGACCACCTTGAGATCGCCAAGCAAGTCGGTCATTTCGACGGCAAGGCGTTCTTCGAGATCGTAGATAGTGAAATCGGCGGCCATGGTTTTGAACAGTTCGACCGTTTCCGCGGCTTGTTCCGCGGCGGCTTTGCGCAGACCTTCAAGTGTCTCGGCATCCGTGTTTTTTCGCGCGGCTTCTCGCAGGGTTTCGACGGCTTTGTGGAGCTGCTTGTACTGTGTTTCCGCGGCGCTAAAGCGGGCAACGAACTCTTCAAAACTGCTGCGGCGGCGCAGGATTGCGGCATAGTCGTCTTCGGAAATGACCTGTACGCGTGCGATGTCGGAATTGCTGATGCCGGTCCGGTCGGGGTTGGTATCGCGCGCTTCGGCAAAGAATTCGAGCTGATCACCGTCCCGCACGCCGAGTGCGGCCAGATCCGCAGTCCATTCGGCCGTATATTCCGGAAGCGGATTCGCCGGTCCGAGAGCGCAGGCATAGTCACGGAATCCATCCAGGCAGCGAATCAGCTCGAGTTGTCGGACGGCCAGATCGTCGGAGGCGTCGGACTGGATGTGAATTTTCGCGCGTGGCGTGGCCAGGGAGAAGGGCGGAATTTCATTGAGGTTCACCGTTGGCTTTCGGTCCGGCAAAGCCACCTGCTCCAGCACCAACGTATCAGTTGCCGTCAAGCCGTCGCTGCCGGTGATCACCGCCTTCAGGGACGAATCGCGCGTCACGGTCCAGCGGAATTGGACACTATGGTCATCGTTCGGATCGGGGTTGCCAGCCACGACCTCTTCTGTTTCACCGTAGCGCCCCGTCGTCAGCGTCATTCTGCCGTCGGCAAGCGGGCGATTGCTGCGGATCCGCAGCGTTGCTGTCGATCCCGCCAGAGCCTGCAGGGGACCTTCGCCAAGGGGGAACGAAAACGACGGCCGCCCAGTGTAGGCCGGGGGACGAATTGTCAGCTGAGCCTCTTCGATGCGCGGGCGCATAAGCACCTCTACCGTGTGCCAGCGGCTACGGGCGCGACCCGCGCGGAAACAAAACTCCAGAGGGGGCGTAACGTTTTGGACTTGCTGGGTAAAGCTCCCTTGGGGAGCGCGAAAACATGCGGATGCCTGGGTGCCGTCTTCGTCGCGGGTAAGCAGTTCGACGTTCTGGTCCCGCAGCTCCACTCCGGAAATCTCGACAGCGATTTCCAGGCTGCCCCCATAAACGGCTTTTGCCGGCAGCGGAGAGATGTGGAACGCCAACCGAGACCAAGGGGGAATATCCCGCCATGGCAGCACCGTGCGCCGCGCAGAAGTCCAAACGCCCGGCAACAGCAGAAAGACGACCATACCCGCCGCAACCTGCAACAAACGCCGACGCCTTCGCAAACGGCGCTGCGGATTTTGCAATGGCTGGTTCGACAATGCATCCAGTGCCTGCCCCGCCTTTTCCACCACCCGCTGAATGCAATATCCCGCAAGCCCGTCCTCCGTTTCCGCAGGTGCATCGCCGCGAAGCAGTTCGTACGCCGTCAAAATGCGCTTGCGCGCCCCCGCACCCGCAGCATCCAGGGCTGCCGCTGTCTCGACCGCTGTTTTGCGCATTGCGCGAATGAGATCGGCGAAAATCCACAGTAACAAGCCGGTACCGACCAAGGCGGCCACCGCCAGGCGAACAGGCGCGGGCCAGGCGAGAAGCAGATCCAGCAGAGCCAGGGCCGCCAACGCAAGAGCGATCCGGACGGGCGCCACATACAGCAGATATTCGGTGGCCTCCGAACGCGACCAGTGACGGCGCCAGCCGGCAATACGGACTAGGAATGGGTGCGAATCTGTGTTCATGACAGCATGTTTCTCCTGCGCAGAAACCACTCTGTTGCCAGCGGCACAAGGATTAGCGCCAACCACAGGGGATGGTCCCAAACGGGCATCCAAGTAGGTTGCTCGCGCTGATTCGCGGGAGTTTCAGGCGTCATTTCCCGCCAGTTCAGCGGCTCGGCGGGCGAAAGGATCCGCCCGCCCGTGGCTTCACTGAGTCTGCCAAGGAAATGCGCATCGGCGGAGCGTCGCGTTTCCTCTGAAGGAGGCGGCAGGACTTCCAGCGTCGCCGGCGCCGACGCGAGCGAGGTGGCGGACACGGCCACTTCGTAGACTTCCGGTGCTGAGGGCGGCAGGATCCCCTCCCATCGTCCGGGTTCGGTGGGCGAGGGAGAGAGCGGGACCGTCCGGACCGTTGCCCCCTCCCGCCGCAGAACGACCTTCAGGGGTTCGGAAAGGACAACTTGGGCATTGCGGGCGGTCACGGCCACATCGACGGGCGTATCGGCTGGAACGGGATTCTCCGCCAGCCGCAGAGCCAAGTCGGCGCCCGGAGGAAATTCCGCATGTGTCAAGGCCCACTGGATAAACAGGGGCCAGAAATCCCGGTAGATTTCTCGAGCCTCACGGCTGGCGGGAAAGAAATCCCAGTTCCATAAGCCTTCGGCATTGAACGCAAGCACGTGGCCGCGTCCGTAGCGGCGGCTCAACAGCAGGGGTACCCTCTTTGTACCCTCAACGGTCTCCGCCAATACACGCGTAAAAGCAGGTATTCGGCGTATGTCGCGAGTGCGTGTGACCGGCGGCAGAGAACGCCATACCGGGCTGTCGGGCGCGGGCAGGCGTTCGCCGAAGAGCCCGGCCTGCACACCCGCCGGCGTTGGTTGCCAAAAGGCCCGTCCTGTCCATGCCTCCCCCCACTCTGCCGGCGCCAGCTCGACAAGCGGATCCAGTGGCTCGTCCCAGGGTTTGGAGCGAGCAAACAGCAGAGTGCCGCCCCTCCCCCGGACGTACTGCTGGAGAAGAGCCGCTCCATCTCCCCCCAACAGGGCCTCCGTTCGCCTGCCCAGAATGACGATATCATACTCGGCTAATTCGTCGACATTCCGGGGGAAGAGGCTGTGCTCGGTTCCCTCCCGGCGCTCCCCCTCTTCGTCAATTCGGTAGGATCTGCCGCTTCCCAGGCGGTACAGTTCGGTAATGCGCACGGATTCATGTTTGCGCAGGAGATTGACGAAGAACTTGCTGTCCCAGTGCGGCAGCCCTTCCACGAAGAGGACGCGAATCGCACTGTCCAGAACGGTCATCCCGACCGTCACGCGGTTGTTGAGCGTTTGCAGTTCGCCGGGAAGGGGATCTGTCACCATGGTGTAGCTGTAGTAGCCGGGCGTTGCGGGAGCGGGGAATTCAAAGCGGAGGGCGGCGGAATCCCTCCCCGCGAGGCTGACTTCACGCGTCTGCAGGACACCGCCTTCGGAGTCCTGCAGTGACACCTGCAATCGATTCCCGCCAAGATTCTGCGTATGGATGCGGACGGCCATGGCGGCAGGCTGTTCGGCAAAGGCGAGATAGCCAATTCGCTCGGGTCGCAGCCACAGGTCGGGGGGCAGCGACTCCCCGCCCAGGCAAAGCGTGTCAATGGGCGCGTCCAAGGCCAGGGCCGCGCGGATGGCTGCGTCCGGATCGGTTGGCGGCAACTGGATGCCGTCGGATATCAC
>JBMCIU010000040.1:0-9462 GCA_048616755.1 Verrucomicrobiota bacterium | reverse complement strand
GGCCGCCGACGACTTCGGAGCGGTCGTTGTAGTCGTAGGCGTTGAAGGTGTCCTGATTGAAGGCGGTGCCGGTCATGATCACATCCGTTCTGCGTTTTGCTGCGTCGTTTTCATAATTATAGCGCGAGATGGTCCTTCCCGCAAGGTTGTTGTCGACGAAGTTGACGAGATTGCGGCGAGGCGGGAGCAGCTGGCGCGATGGCTGCCACGAAAATTACAAATCGCAAGGCCCGCCCCGGACACTCGAATGCACTGAGCTGGGAGCACCAAACATTAGATCCGGAGATCTTGATCCCTTATGCTTGAATGGAGCGTTTTGCAGGAAAATGGTGATGGTACCTTAATGTTGAATGTTGAATCCTGAATGTTGAATCTTGAAGTAATGCTGAATTCAAAATTCATCATTCAAAATTTAATAACCAAAATGGTACCGTTGAATCTTCCTGGAAATCAAGGATTCTGAGATCCGGGCGGCGCGCCGTTTCGCGAATGGCTCCTGCACCTGCCGCGTCCGGTAGGCGCGTTTGTCCACGACGATCACTTGGCCGCGCGGGTGCTAAAAACGTGCGAATCGCTTGGGTTGCATGTGCCGGAGGAGGTGGCCATACTCGGCGCAGGCAACGATCCGCTTGAATGCGAGATTTCCTCGCCGCCGCTGTCGAGCATTCGTCTGCCGACCCGCCGGATCGGACGCCGGGCGGCTGCACTCGTCAAAGCGCTAATCGGTGGTGCGCCGGCACCGGCCAAAGCGGAGATATTGCAGCCGCTGAATGTGGTCGGACGGGCCTCGACCGCGCTGTCCACAGGCGACGAACAGCTGAAGGAAGTGATCGATTTTCTCCGCCGGCATTTGGACGAACCCATTACGGTTAGCTATGCCGCCCGACGGCTTGGCATCGGACGTCGCCGGCTTGAGCGGCGGTTCGCGGATTGCTTCGGGTGGGGGGCCGGCGAACAGCTTATGCGCCTGCGAATCGAGCGCGCCCGGCAGCTGCTGGTCGACACCGATTCCCCGATTTCCCGAATCGCCGCGGAATCCGGATTTTCCTGCCCCGCCTAGTTTTTGACCACCTTCAAGCGGCGCACGGGCATGACTCCGAGCGAGTATCGCATTGCACACCTGCCATAGCCTCGATTCCGTGGCAGAGCTATGACGACCTAAGCCTGTTCATACGCCAGGCTAAACCCCGTGAAGGGGCGCCAAGGCAGAGCCATGACCTCAGACCTATCCCCCGAACGGCACTTCAGTGGAGGGCAACCTTCAGCGACCAGATCGTGTGGACTTGATATCGCGGCAATCCGCGCCATCGTACGGAGACCGTTCAGGTAACACGAAAGCAGCACATACCTTGCAGAACAGCGATTATGAGGCGAACGATATGTCTTCGACTGTGAAATTCGATTTTTCCGGACAGACGGCGGTGGTTTCTGGGGGGACGCGCGGCATCGGCGCGGCCGTGAGCCGGGCGTTGCTGGAGAACGGCGCGCGGGTAGTGGCAACCCACTCCGGCAACAGCTCACGAGCGCAAGAGTTTCGGGATTCTCTGGGCGATGCGGCCGACCGTCTGGAAACGGACGGCTTCGATGTGGCGGATTACGCGGCGTGCGAGGCGTTTTTTCACCGCTTTGACGACGCCCACGATCAACTCGACATCCTGGTCTGTAACGCCGGGATTCGACGGGATGCGGTGGTCGGGATGATGGCCGAGGAGGATTGGCGGCGCGTGCTTGATGTCAATTTGTCGGGCAGCTTCAATTTGTGCAAGCCGGCCGTTCATCGCATGATGAGCCGGCGGTACGGGCGGATTCTCTGTTTGACTTCGCCGTCCGGTCGCATCGGCTTTGCGGGACAAGCGAACTATTCGGCGAGTAAAGCCGGGCAGGTGGCGCTGGTGCAGTCGTTGGCCAAGGAAGTTGCCAAGCGGGGAATCACGGCCAACGCGGTATCGCCGGGCTACACGGACACCGATTTGCTGGCGGATCTGACCGAGGACCAAGTGCGGCAATACCGCAAGGACATCCCCCTTCGGCGGTTTGCCAAGCCGGAGGAAATCGCGTACGCGGTCTGTTGCCTGGCCGCGCCGGAAGCAGGCTACATCAACGGCGCCGTTCTCGATGTGACGGGCGGACTTTAAAAAAAGGAGGTACTACAGGATTTTTCGTGGGTTCGGAACGCCGGGCTAAAAGCCCGAACCATGCCCAGCCCAGGGCTCGCAGCCCTGGGTATGGTTGTCAAACTACATGCGGGCTGAAGGTCCGCTCCAATCTATAACGACCGTGGCGCCAAAGATTTGGTGCGGACCTTCAGCCCGCAATCCATTCCCCACCCATAACCCCAGGGTCGCAGACCCTGGGCTGTGAGTTGGACCGGGGCGTTGCCCCGAGAATCGACACCACCCACGAAATTTCCAGTAGTGCCAAAAAGGAAGGAAAAGATTATGAAACACGGATTTCTGCTGGCGTTAACTTTGGTTTTGCTCGCATCGGTTGCGTTGAGCGGGCCGCGCGACGATTTGTGGCTCAAGGTGCGGGAAGCCACCAAAAAGAATCGCCCGCGAACGGCGATTGAGCATCTGGAAACTCTCTACGATCAGGCCACCGAGGCGGGGGAGGAATCGGAAGCGCTCAAGGCGCTGCTCATGAAGATTCAGCAGCGCGGCGTTATCGAGGGAGGCAAGGCAGAAGAAAAGATCGCGCGACTGGAAGGGGCTCTGGAAGAGGCCGTCGACACTCAGCGCCAGCTCATGGAGGCAGTGTTGGGGCACTGGTATTGGCAGTATTTTCAGCAGAATCGCTGGCGCATCATGCAGCGAACGCAGACCGAGACCGCGCCCGGCGAAGATATCCAAACGTGGGGGTTGCCCCGGCTTTTTAAGGAGATTGATTCACATTTCCAGGCGGCACTGTCCGAGCCGGAACGGCTGCTCGACATCCCTCTTGAGGAATTTAAGGACGTCATCGATTTCGGGAAAAACACGCAAGACTACCGACCAACCCTGTTCGATTTTCTCGCCTTCGAGGCCGTCCAGTTCTATCAATCCGGCGAACAGGCCGGCGCTGCACCCGAGGACGCCTTCGTTCTTGAGGCGCAAAGTCCTGTTTTCGATCCGGTCGATGACTTCGTCGAATGGGAGATAAAAACGACGGATGCCGAGTCCCCCGTCTACAAGGGAATTACACTTTTGCAGGAAATCCTGCGCCTGCGTCGCGAAGATCAAGCATCGGACGCGTTCCTGGATGCAAACCTTCAACGCATCCACTTCGCGCACAATTTCGCCGTCGGTCCGGACAGGGAGCAACGCTACATCGACGCGCTTGCGAGGTTCGCAAACGAACACGCGGACCACCGAATTTCCGCGCGAGCGCGCCACCTGTGGGCGGAGACGTTGAATCAGCAGGGAAAGCCCGCCGAGGCGCAGAAGGTGGCCGCCGCCGGCATGGAGGCCTTCCCGGACAGCGTCGGCGGGAAACAGTGCCACAACCTCAACGAAACAATTCGTCATCCCTCGCTGCAACTCAACGTCGAGCGTGTCTGGGCGGCCCCCTGGCCGAACATCCGCATCCAGTACAAAAACTTGGAGACGGTTCATTTCCGGATCGTCAAGCGCGACTGGATCTCGCTGCTCGAAAAACGCCAAACTATGCCAGACCACCTCAACAAACAAACCGTCGAGGACCTGCTGAAACAGGATCCCGTCCGCGAATGGAGTGTGGCGGTGCCGGGCACCCCGGATTTCAAGGAGCGCATCGAATCGGAGTCCGTCCCGGAAGACGTGCCTCCCGGGTTCTACGCCTTGATCGCCAGTCCGCACCCCGATTTCAAGGAGCAAGACAACGCAGTTTTTGCAACGGCGTTTTGGGTCAGCGACATGGCGCTGGTTCGCGAAAATGACCGGCAAAGCGGCAAGGTGGGCGGTATCCTGACCGATGCGCGTTCCGGCGAACCCATCGCGGGAGCGACCGTTCGCACCTGGGAACGAGGCCGCAACAATACCTGGGACACCTTGCCCGCCACCAAAACCGGCGACGACGGACGCTTCAAGGCCCCCGACTCGAAACGCCGCCGCGTTGTCTTCCTGGCCGAGCATCACGGTCACCGGGTCGCCAGCCGGCCCGCGTACCACTCTGCGCATCATACGGACAAGAAAACGCACACAAGCACCGTCCTGTTTACCGACCGCAGCATCTACCGTCCAGGCCAGGAGGTCCACTACAAGGGGATCTGTATTTCCGTCAATCGGGACAAAAACGACTACCGCACCCTCGCCGAGAAAAATGTCGAGGTCGAATTTCGCGACGCCAACAACAAGGAAATCGGCGTCCACAAGCACCGGACGAACGGCTACGGTTCGTTTTCCGGCAGCTTCACCGCGCCGAGCGACCGCGCGACTGGACGGATGAGCCTGCGCTGCCGCGGTCCCAACGGCCAAACCGCCCTCCGCGTCGAAGAATACAAGCGCCCGAAGTTTCGCGTGACACTCGATCCGCCCGAAACTCCGGCGAAGCTGGACGAAACCGTTTCTCTCGGCGGCGTCGCCGAAAGCTACACCGGCGCCCCCGTCGACCGCGCCGAGGTCCGCTACCGGGTCGTGCGCGAAGTCCGCTATCCCGGTTGGCTTCAGTACTGGCGCTGGTGGTGGCGACCGCCTTCGGACAGCGGCAAACAGGAAATTGCCCACGGGATCGCGAAAACGAACATTGACGGCACGTTCGACATTGCCTTCCCCGCTCTGCCCGACCGATCCGTGCCCAAGGACAGCGAACCGATCTTCCAGTATACCGTGACCGCCGACGTGACTGACACGACCGGCGAAACCCGGACCGGCACGCGCTCCGTGTCCGTAGGCTACACCGCCCTCTCCGCTAGCGTCTCCGCCGAACCATGGATCGTCGAAGACAAGCCGTTCAAGCTGACCGTCAACACCACCACGCTGGACGGCGAACCCGAAAGCGCGGCAGGGACCGTCGCCATCCACGCCCTCCAGGCGCCCGAAAGCATCCAACGCAAGCGCTTGACGGAGCGCCGCCCCTTCTACCCGCGGCTTCAGCACGGCAACAACGAGCAACCGCCCGGCGCGGAACCGGACCTCTCCAACCCCTCGAATTGGGAGCTGGGCGAAATTGTTGCGGAGTCCGCATTCGAAACCGGCGCCAAAGGGACGGACGAGTTGACCTTCGCGCTGCCCGCCGGGCACTATCGCGCGAAACTCCGCACCGCCGACCACTTCGAGCAGGAGGTCAAAGCCTTTCATGGTCTGCGCATCGTCCAGCCCGAGGCCGAGAATTGCGCGCTCAAGATTCCCTTCTGGGTCGACGCGCCAAAATGGCAGGCGGCCCCCGGCGAGACCTTTTCCGCCGTCTGGGGTTCGGGCTACGAACGCGCCCGCGCCTTCGTCCAAATCGAACACCGCGGAAAAATTCTGCAGGAATACTGGACCGATCCCAACCGAACCCAGCAACGCATTGAGCAGGACGTGACCGAAGACATGCGCGGCGGCTTCCACCTGCACGTGACCATGGTCCGCGAAAATCGCGTCTACAGCAAAAGTCGTTCCATCAACGTCCCCTGGTCCAACAAGGATCTGACCGTCGAGTGGCAGACCTTCCGCTCCAAACTTGGTCCCGCGGAAGAGGAAACCTGGACCGCCATCATCAAGGGGCCGGATGCCGAGCCCGCCGCCGCTGAATTCGCCGCAACCCTCTACGACGCTTCGCTGGACTCCTTTGCGCCGCACCGCTGGCCCGCCCGCATCGGGTCATTCTACACCGACCGAGCGATGCTGAGCCACGTGCCGCAAAACAATCCGAAACGCCTGCAACACTCCCTCGGACAATGGCGTCGGGATCACAAATCCGTACTGTTCCAGTACCCGCGCTTCGATCCCGCACTGATTGGGCACGCAACACGCCGCATCATGATGGTGATGCAAAGTAGGGCAAACAAATCCACAAAGCAGCACGAGATGTCCCTCTCGACCCCGCGCGGCGAGGCATTCGGCCACGCGGCTTCGGACGCCGTTTCCGAGAGCGAGTCCGAACAGTCGCCACCAGCCGAAGAGGCGCCCGACATCGACCTTTCCCAAGTCGCCGCCCGAACCAACCTGCAGGAAACCGCCTTTTTCTACCCGCAGCTCACCTCCGGCGAGGATGGGACCGTGCGCATGGAGTTCACCATGCCCGAAGCCCTGACCACCTGGCGATTCTTCGGCATCGCCCACGACCGCGAACTGCGCAGCGGAAAGATTACCGATACCGTCACCACCAGCAAGGACCTCATGGTCCGCCCCAATCCGCCCCGCTTCCTGCGCGAAGGCGACTCCCTCGAATTCACCGTCAAGGTGGTCAACCAGTCCCCGACGCGCCAGGTCGGCAACGTGCAGCTCGCCTTCCGCGACGCCCGCACCAACGATCCGGCGGACAGCGATCTGAACAACGAGGACAACAAAAAGGCCTTCGACATCCCGGCCAAGGAATCGCGCAGCTTCTCCTGGCGCATCTCCGTGCCGGACGGCATGGGCTTCCTGGTCTACAAGGCCGTCGCCTCCACCGGCAAACTCTCCGACGGCGAAGAGGACTACCTGCCGGTCCTTCCCCGACGAATCCTGGTTCACGAGTCCGTGCCGCTGCATGTGCGAGGTTCGCAAACCAAAACGGTCAGATTCGACAAACTCGCGGAGTCCGGCGACTCCGACACCCTGCGCCACCAGTCGCTGACCGTCCAAATGGTTTCGAACCCGGCATGGTACGCCGTGATGGCGCTGCCCTACCTGAGCGAACGTCCCGGCGAGTCCTGCGTTCAGAGCTTCTGCCGATTTTACGCCAACTCGCTGGGCGAGTTTATCGTTGAATCCGATCCGCGCATCGACCGCATCTTCAAGCAGTGGCGCGGCACCGACGCGCTCGAAAGTCCGTTGGCGAAAAACGAAGATCTGAAATCGGTCTTGCTCCGCGAAACGCCCTGGGTAGGTCAGGCGGACGACGAAACCGAAGCGCGCCAAAACATCGGTCTGTTCTTTCGCCGCAACCACATGAATCAGGAAATCCAAAGCGCGTTGCGGCGTTTGCGAAACGCGCAACGCAGCGACGGCGGCTGGCCGTGGTTCCCCGGCGCGAGCAAAAGCAACGTCTACATCACCCAATACATCACCTGTGGGTTTGCTCGCCTGCGGCACCTCGGGGTTGACGACTTGGAAATGGCGCCCGCTCTGCGCGCCGTCAGGTTCCTCGACGCCAAAATTCAGGACCGCTACGAGGACATTCTGGAACACGGCAACAAAGAGCAGAACAACCTGACCCCCTCCGTCGCCTACTACCTATACACCCGCAGCTTCTTCCTCGAAGACCAAAAGATCGCCCGGAAACACCGCGAAGCGGTCGACTACTTCCTGGATCAGGCGGAGACGTACTGGACCTCCTTGGAAAACCGCCAGAACCAGGCGCACATCGCACTGGGCCTGCCGCGCTTCGGGCGCGAGCGCGAGGTGTCGAACGATATCGTTATATCTCTGCGCGAACGCGCCAAGCGCGACGAGGAAATGGGCATGTACTGGCGCGACGAGGAATTTTCGTGGTGGTGGTACCGCGCTCCCATTGAATCGCAGGTCATGATGATCGAACTGTTCGACGAGGTTGCCAAGGACGCCGAAGCCGTGGAGGAATGCAAGCTGTGGCTGCTCAAACAGAAGCAGACCCAGCAGTGGAAAACCAACAAGGCCACCGCCGACGCCGTCTACGCGCTGCTCTCCCGCGGCGCGGACCTGCTCGCCGACGACACGCCGACCGCCGTCAAACTCGGCGACAAAACCATCGAACCGAAAAACGTCGAAGCCGGAACCGGCTTCTACACCGAAACCATCCCCGGCCCCGTTGTGCGCCCGGAAATGGGTACCATCACCGTCTCGAAAGAAACCAAAGGCACCTCCTGGGGCGGCGTGCATTGGCAATACTTCGAATCCGTCGGCAACATCACCCCGCACACGGGGAACCCTCTCTCGCTCGAAAAAACCCTCTACGTTGAGCGCGATTCCAAAAAGGGACCGGTCGTGCGCAAACTTGCGAACTCCGCAATCCAAGTCGGCGACAAGCTGGTTGTGCGCATCGAACTGCGCACCGACCGCGACATGGAGTTCGTTCACCTCAAAGACCAGCGCGGCAGCGGCACCGAACCCGTCAATGTCCTCTCGCAACATCGCTACCAGGACGGACTCCGCTACTACGAAAGCACCAAGGATACAGCCACCCATTTCTACATCGACTACCTGCCGAAGGGGACCTACGTGTTCGAGTACCCGGTCCGCGTCCAGCACCGCGGCGCCTACCAGAGCGGGATCGCACACATCGAATGCCTCTACGCCCCCGAGTTTAACAGCCATTCCGGTAGCACACGCCTGCAGGTGACAGAATCTAATTCTCAAGAAAGCCGCTGAGTAGCCTGGCAAAAAGGAAACCAGGCATCCGTGAGTTTCATTATTCCCCGAAATCAGTATCAAAGGAGGTTTTTGTGGCAAAGTCAAATGCTGTCTGTTTTCGTGATTTGCCTGTTCTTTTGGATGAGAATACGCTCTGGAAACGCCTGCGAGTCAAGGAAAACACCGAAGAGACCGACAAGGTGCGTCAAATCATCCGGGAGGCTCAAAATGCGGCGCATCCGCGCGGCATAGCTCGACCATGCCGGATCGAGGAGCGATATCCGGGCGGAGTAACCATCGAAGGCGAGCGATTCAACAGCCGGCTGCTGCGCTGGCAGTTCGACGACATCGAAGTAGTCCATCCCTTCGTGCTGACTGTGGGCGATGAACTTGACGCGTTGAAGCCGCCGGACGAGGAATTGCTCGAGCGGTTCTGGTGGGACGAGGTCAAGACCGCTATTATGCGCGGTGCGCACATCGCCATGCAGAAACGGATGGCCAAGGTATTCGGGACGCCGGAGTCGATGGCCTTTCTCAGCCCCGGCTCCGGCGATATCGGGTTGTGGTCTGTGGAGGATGTGACGCTAATTTTTCGTTTGCTCGGCGATGTCGAGGGAGAGATCGGCGTGCGGCTCACGCGTTCGTGCTGCATGATTCCGCGTCACACGATCGCGGGTCTTCACTATCCTCGAACGAGTGACTTTGTCAC
This sequence comes from Verrucomicrobiota bacterium, assembly GCA_048616755.1. Taxonomy (GTDB): domain Bacteria; phylum Verrucomicrobiota; class Lentisphaeria; order Oligosphaerales; family CAZSBQ01; genus CAZSBQ01. Next base: position 345 of record JBMCIU010000040.1, on the reverse strand, counting down.
CTGCAAAGTTTGTCGTCAATCCTACTGCCCGGACCGCATGGCCCCCTTCGACCGCAGTCTCTGGGAGCAATTCAAACCACAAAACTCTTAGCTGTTTGGCCTGCAGCGCCGGTTCCATACAGGCTTCGCAACCTGAATAGGGCATCCCAAAAAGGCACGACTGGAAAATTCGCGGGTAACACCGATTCTCGGGCCAAAGCCCCGGTCCATAGCCAGCCCAGGGTCTCGACCCTCAGAGATCTTGATCCCTATTTGGATTCCGAACTCAGAATGCATGGAACCGGCGGAAATTCTCACTGCTGCCATTCGGCGGTTTCGCTGGGTTCTCGGGGCAACGCCCCGGTC
>JBMCIU010000039.1:0-9476 GCA_048616755.1 Verrucomicrobiota bacterium | reverse complement strand
CGACGCTTCCAGAATATCTCGAACGCGGTCCTCCGCTTGACCGCGCACGATGACGGCGAGCCCGCGGGCGTCAGCCGGCTCTGTTCCTTGGATCTGTGTCCATTCGAGCGAGTCCACTCCGCCTTCGACGTGCAGTACGCCCCGGTCCGTGCGGATATCGCCTTTGACGCGATACAGGTCGTTGCCAACGGCTTGCAGCGCGGCCTCCAGCGCTTCGAACGACACAACGTCGTCTCCGTTCACTTCGAAGGTGGCGTACTGCGGGTCGCGACAGGGGGCCATGTCGCCGTCCGCGCCCGCCGTGCGGGGCGCTTTGGCGAGCGGGTCGAAGTCCACCTGGCAAAACGATGTTCGATGGAGGTCGGCCACCGCGTTGATTTCGCGAACGCGAGCTTCGGTGCGGTCGATGTCAGCGTCCGGAAACACGTCGGTTTTATTGATCACAATCGTGTCCGCAGCCTCGACCTGCGTGCGGATGGCCGGCAGGGTGGCAAGCAGCTTGTGAAAGCTGCCCGGATCGATAACCGCCAGAATCCGCCGCAACTCGTAGGTCTTGTCCATGCCCGTCTCGTGCAGCAGCTTGGCGGTCACCCGCGGATCGGCAATGCCGCTGGCCTCGACAATCACTCCCTCGAGCGGAGTCTCCGGCGAACCGAAGCGCGCCGGAATTTCCTCCAAGTGCGTAATGAAGTCGCCCGCCAGGCAGCGGCAAAAAATACTGCCGCCCGGAATGGCCAGGACATTGTCCGTCACCTGTCGGAGCTGTTCGCCGTCCACATCAATGGCGCTGAAGTCATTCACCAGGAAGGCCAATCGGCGATTGGCTCCCTGCCGGGCCAGGCGCTTGAGCAGGGTTGTTTTCCCGCTGCCGAGAAACCCGGTGATCAAAATCATTGGAATCATGCGAACCTCCTTGCCGAACGCCTATTGCGTCTTTTCGGCGCGGGCCTTGCGGATGGCTTCTTCGATGACGTGTTTGTCGGGGATGATCGACTCGAAGACGGGGTTGCCGTCAATGCAGATGGAGGGAATATGCGCAACATTGAGCTTGCACATGTAGCCCAGTCCCTCGCGGTTTTTGATGCGGTGTTCGCGCACAACGACGGTGTCGTCGAACATTTCAGCCGCCTTTTGGGCGGCGACAAGCATGTACTGGCACGGCGCGCAGGAGGAGGAGTCGAGGGTCACCACGTCGACAACCACCTCGTCCAAGTCGACGTAGTTCGGCAGGAAGATGTCGTCGAAGCTGTCTTCCTCGTCGGCTTCGAGGGCGGTGCGGGCCACATCGCGCCGGTACTCATCGTGGACCATTTCGGCGACGGCCTTGAGGTTTTCCGGCGGCACTCCCCAGGGCAGGTCGCAGCCGGGCGCCAGGACGAAGCCGCGGGTTCCGCAGGCGTCGATGCAGCGGATCGCGTCGCGCCGGCAGGTGTCAGGCGTGCCGAGCAGCAGGGCCAGGGTCAGCTTCAGGTTGCCGCCGACGGACTTGCCGTGCTTTTCACCCAGTTCGCGCAGCAGCTCCAGGGAGATATTCTCGTCCACGGACATGTTGTCGCAATGGGTTTCGGCCATGGCTTCGAGATTGCGGGTGGCGTCGCCGCAGACAAAGAACGATCCCAGCGCGCTTTGTTCGTGAACCGCGTCGAACAGCTTGTTGGCCGCCGGTGTTACAAATGCCGTAAAATGTTCCGCGGAGACTTGGCTGGTCATGGGGTCCACCACCGCGATGATGTCCGCGCCGTTGTCGGTGTACAACTTTGCCATGCGCGTTGCGATGTCCGCACAGTAGTCGAGCAGGGCGCTGACGCGGTCGGGATCATCGTACATGTCCAAAAATATCATGTTGCCGCGCAGGTGCAAAGCGAGCGTAAACGGGCCGGTGATCAAGCCGTAGATTGCCACGCTCTCCCCGATGGTCTCGTGCAGCCGGCGCGCGGCTTCGGCGACAACCGGCATACGGCCGGCGGAGGTGTCAAAATCCGGCAGCGCACTCAAATCGGGATCCAGTTCGAGCGGATGGGTGGTCACCGACGGCGGACCATCATCGGGCCAATCAAAGTCGCAGCCGAGAACCTCCGCCTCGATCTGCAGGTCGAAAACCACCGGCACGCCGTCGGCCTGGTACTCGCTTGCCGCCAGCGTCTGTCCCTCGACAATGTGGTCCGCACTGCGCAGATACTCCGGTGCGGTCAATCCCAAAAGTTGTCCGCCGTGAACTCCCACAAAGGGAACCCAGGCCGGACGCGGCGTTTCTTCGTTCTTCAGGGCCTTCAGAAGTAGCTCTCTTCCGTTCATGACGTGACGTTCTCTTTTTTGTTGGATCAATTGATTGGTCGATATCTAGCGCGGTTCAACCGCGCAGATCCTGCCGATTGCGGACTCCGCAATCGTTGGTTTCAAGAGGATACTCTACTTGCTTTAAACGCATTGTCCTTGTATATTGCAGTCAAAAATTTGCACAAACAAGCCAAGGAGTCCTTTTTCGATGTCGTCATCCCGGCACAACGCCAAAATTGACAGCGTGCTTTCCCAGTGCGAGCGTTTTCTTCCGACGGGCGCGGTGTATGTTCCGGCGGCGGAGCGCGAACCGGTGCGCCGCAGCGGCAAGCTGCCGCCGTTTTGCCGCGAGTGCGTGACTTCGTGCTGCCCCTCGCTGTGTCGGTCCGCGATTCTCGCCAACGCCCGTCAGGGCTATTTGATTGGCGAACCCTGTTACGCGCCCTGCTGGGCGGGCCTGAACACCGTGGTATTTCCCGTGGCGCCGGGGGGACGCCTTGTCGGCGCGCTGGAGATCAGCGGCTTCTGTTATCCGGAAATCCGCGCGGATACCCTCCGATTGGTTCGGGAAAACACCGCGACATTGCCCGAACCGACGCGGCGCCGACTGGCGCGCCATACCGACGATTTTGTGGAAATCCCCACTATGGAGGTGCGCGGGTACAGCGATTTTCTCCTTGATAGCTTGTTTTCCGCCGGCCTGAACTCGGTCGACGAGTTTCGCCGGCGTCGCGAAAAGTACCTTCAGCAGCGTCGGATTGCCGACCTGATGCGCCGACAGGGAAATGCGCCGCCCGATGCGGAAACCGTGCTCGAGGGCATTGCCGCCTTTGCCGCGGCGTTGAGCAGGCGGGATCGTGAACGGGCAATGTCGCTGCTGGACAACCTGCTGAGCCGGATTCTGCTGGTTGCGGGCGACAGCCCCGCGAAGGTTCGAGCCCATGTTCTGCCGTTTGTCTCTCTGCTGTTTCGCGCGCGGCTGCTGGATCCGAAGACCCCGGCCGCCGAGGCGGGCGGGGCCGCGCACATTTGCGCACTTCGCGAACTCGAAGAGGCGGGGGCCACCGAAGACATCTGCTACTGGATATTTCATCGAGTGCGCACCTTTCTGGATGAGCAGTCTTCACCCACAATGTCTCGGGCTCCGACCTTGGGACAACGCATTTTGGCGTACTTGGAAAAGCATCTTTCCCATTCGGTCACCGTCCTCGACGCCGCCAAGGAACTTCGAATCGGCAGCTCGACCATCCAACGAGCCGTCAAGGCCGAAACCGGGCGGTCGTTTCATCAACAACTGCTGCACACGCGCATTGGCCGAGCGCGAGAGCGCCTGCTGACCACCAATCGCACCGCCAGCCAAGTGGCGCACGACTGCGGATTCCATGACGCCGCTCACTTTAGTCGCCTGTTCAAACGCGAAACCGGCAACTCCCCTTCCGCCTACCGCCGCGCCCAGCAAACCGCCGAGGCTCCAAAAGGTTAAGTTTCGAATTCTAAGCCCAATTTCGGAAGCAGAACGCGGTGTTTCAGCCTTTACGGTCTCAGTTAAGTTGAACACCATGGCGGGGAAAAGTAGTGGCTGCCTCGCCGAGGCTGCCACCGGGGCCAAGCTCGGCGAGCCAGGCCCCACTTCTTGGCGTTGAGTTTGCGCGAAGCTGCGAGTTCTGCTGAAGTAAACGTTCACGGGTACGCGAAGTAGACACTTGTCGGTGTTCCGTCTTTTTTCCTTGTGCGCCCGCACAAAATGCAGTATACTACAACAGCATTGGAAAAATCCGCTAAAAGATTATTTACAACGAGTTTTACAGCACATCGGAGCATGGCATCATGAATGAGAGAATCTCAATAAATCCGAACGTTTGCCACGGCAAGCCGGTGATTCGGGGAACCCGCGTTCTTGTCGGGAACATACTTGGCGCATTGGGTTCGGGTGACACGATTGACGAGATCATCGAGGATTATCCTAATATCTCTAGGGAAGACGTGCTTGCTGCAATCGACTTCGGAGGGCAGTTGTCGCGTTTCGAGGAGGGGGCCTACGAGGTCTGCACCTCATGAGATTTTTTGTCGACGAGAATTTCCCGAAGACTGCGGAAGCGTTGCTGGTGGCGCATGGACATGCTGTATTCGACATCCGCGGCACTATGGCTCTTGGAACAGGCGTTTGCGGATGAGTGATGCGCGGAGGTTGTCGCGAGCGGTTTGGCCGGCGTCGGCGTTTCGGGTGGTTGCGCGCAGGTGTCCGGGTTGGATGGCGACAAGGAGCTTGTCGAGTTGGCCGGCTTCGATGGACGGCAGCAGTTCGCAGTGGGCGCCGAGCCGGAGGGTGCCCAGGTGTTGGAATGCCTCTTCGGTGGAGATGCTGTGGGCGTAGCGGAGGATGCCGAGCGCGCGTCCGACGGCGTCGCGCAAAGCGGTGGTTTTGTCGTGGATAAGTTGTCCGCGAATGCCTGCTTCGGCATCGGTCAGGCGGTTGACGGCTGCTTTTAGGCGTCGTAGGATGGTGGATTCGTCCTCGCCAAGCGTTGACTGGTTGGATATCTGGACAAATCCTCCCTCTGGTTCGGAGCCTTCTCCAAACGCGCCGCGCGTGGTCAGTCCCAGTTCTTGAGCGCCGCGCATGACCGCATCGAGTTCGTCGCACATTTCCAGGCCGGCCAGGTGCAGCATCACGGAGGCGCGCATGCCGGTGCCGACGTTGGTGGGGCAAGCGGTTAAGTAGCCTAGGTCGTCATTGTAGGCGAAGGGGATATGCTCGGCAATGGCGCGCTCAAGCGTGGAGACGCGCGCCCACAGGGTGTCCAAGTCCAAGCCGGAGTGCAGGGTGTGAATGCGGAGGTGGTCCTCTTCGTTGACCATTACTGCGGTCAGGCCCGATTGATCGACGAAGACGCCGCTGCCTTTTCCCATGCACGCCATTTCCGCGGAAATCAGGTGACGCTCGAACAGGATGCGTCGGCCGATGTCGGAGGTATCGCCCATGGAGACGAGGCTTGGCCCGGGAAACTCCGGCATGTCCTCAAGGGTTTCTTTAACTTGGAGGAATATGATGGACTTGTGGTCGCCGAACAATTTATGGGGGAAGCGGAGGTGGCGGATGTTTCGGGCCAGGCGGATGCGCGAGGACACAATCATGGGGTTGGCGGAGGGAGTGTTCTCGATCCACGGCGGCTGAGTGTTTGGCAAGTCTGAAACAGGCAGTGTGTTCATGGTTTGGGTGGGGTGTCGGCGGATGTGAGTGCTCGGAGACGGTCGCGCAGTTTGGCGGCCTGTTCATAGTTTTCGTTTTTGACGGCTTGGTCGAGTTGTTTGCGAAGGCGGGCGATGGTTTCGGATGCGGGTTCGGGAGGAGGTTGAGGCGGGTGTTCGGGGGTGCCGTTTTGTGTGGCGGCATCGGCGGTGTCGGCGTTCGGTGCGGGGGGTTTCGTTGCTTGTTTGGCGTCTGGCGGCGCCGTTCCGCTGTGCGAAGTGCCGCGATGCATGTGTTCAAGTATTGGTTGCATGTGTTCCCGGAAGGAATCGTAGCATTCGGGGCATCCGAGTCGTCCGGTATTGTGGTATTCGGCGAGGGTGGTGGAGCACTTTTTGCAGATTTGGTGTGGGACGTTGGGAAGCGCGCCGGCCTCGCCGTGCAGAGCTTTTAGCTTATCCGAGGCGAGCTGATAGGCCAGTGCGGCCAGTTTGAGGTTGTTGTCCCCCGCATGGTCGTCGGTCTGGGTGGTTTTGGCGCAGTCGCTGCACAGGTGAAGCGTGGTTTTCGTCGAACCAACGACTTCTTCAATGTGCAGAGTCGCAGGATTCTTTTGGCAGATTTGACAGAGCATCGCGGTGGATTTCCGGTTTTGGGGGAGATGGCGGGGTGCGCGGATTGTGTGGTGCGACTCCGTTGATCCAGCCCAGCAGGGCGACCACGGCGGTTTCGACACGCAGGATGTACGGTCCCAGTTGAACGGGCCGCGCGCCCGTCTCCAGGAGTTGTTGCTGTTCGGATTCGGAGAAGCCGGCCTCCGGACCTACCCACACGATCAGCTCCTCCGCCTCCTCAAGACGGGGCAGGGTCGGGGGCGAGGAGGCGCTGCAATGCCCAAAAACTGCGTTTGTCTGCCCGTTAGATTGAAGGCATTGGCTGAATGCAGTCGACTCGTTTAGGGTGGGATACCACGGGTTGCCGGACTGTTTCATGGCGGAGATGGCTTCTTGGCGCCAGTGTGCCAAGCTACTGTTTTTGGCCGGTTTGGCCACGCCGAACTCGCACAGAACCGGCGAGATGCTCCGCGCGCCCAGTTCCGTGGCCTGCTGTACAATCTGCGCCATGGCTTTTGCGCGGGGCGGCGCCACGCAGAGGTGAATGAGCGGTGACGGCCTCCGGCAGCGCTCGAGGTTTTGCACCTCATATTCGACCAGCGGACGGCGCGGCGCGCCGGGAACCTCGAGTACTCGCGCGGAGGCGCGGCCGCCGGTACCGTTAATGATCTCCACGATTTCACCGCCGCGAATGCGCAAAACGCGGTATGCGTGGCGCGATTCCTCCGGATCGAGCCGACCCGTCTCGCCCGGTTCGGGAATGCATTCGGAGAAGAAACGATGCATAAATCGGTGCCGCAGTTTTTAGCTTTGCAGGTGTTCGACTACAATTCGGAGCATTCGGCGGACGGGTTCCGCGGCCCCCCAAAGAAGCTGGTCGCCGGCGGTAAATGCATTGATGAACGTCGGTCCCAGATTCATGGTGCGCACGCGCCCGACGGGAATGTCAAGTTTTCCCGCCACGGCGGCCGGCGTTAGCCGACGGATGCTGTCCTCTTTTGTATTGGGAATCACGGATGTCCATTGGGAGGTGTTGGCAATGATGCTCTCGATTTCAGCGAGCGGGACTTCGCGTCGCAGCTTGATGGTCAGCCCTTGGCAGTGGCATCGCATGGTGCCGATTCGTACGCAGGTGCCGTCCACGGGAACGGGAGTGTCGCAATCAAGAATCTTGTTGGTTTCCGCGCAGCCTTTCCATTCCTCGCGGCTTTGACCGTTGTCCATGGCCGAGTCGATCCATGGCAGCAGGCTGCCCGCCAATGGTGCGCCGAATTCCTCCGTGGGGATGGCCTCGCCGCGCAAGGCGGCGGTGACCTTGCGGTCGATGTCCAGAATTGCCGAGGAGGGGTCGGCCAGCTCCGTGTCCGCCGACTGCCCAAGGAACGCCATTTGGGCGAGCAACTCGCGCATGTTCTTTGCCCCCGCCCCCGAAGCAGCCTGATAGGTCATCGAGGTAACCCATTCGACCAAGTTCTCTCGAAACAGTCCGGCTATGCCCATCAACATGAGGCTGACCGTGCAGTTGCCGCCGATGTACGAGCGCACACCGTTGGCCAGGGCGCGTTCGATCACGTCGCTGTTGACCGGATCCAGGACAATCACGGCGTCCTCGTCCATGCGCAGAGCGGATGCGGCGTCGATCCAGTAGCCGTTCCAACCTTCGCGTCGCAGTTTGGGATAGACGGTCTTGGTGTAGCTGCCGCCCTGGCATGAGAGTACGATATCGCATTTAGCCAGTGCCGAGGTGTTGTTTGCATCCTCTAGCGTGCTTTCCCCCTGTCCGATGTCCGGCGCGGCTTGTCCCGCCTGGGAGGTGGAAAAGAAAACCGCCTCGAATCCCTGAAAGTCATTTTCTTCGCGCATTCGCTGCAGGAGCACGGAACCAACCATGCCCCGCCATCCAATAAGTCCAACTCGCATCGTGCTGCCTCCGGTTCGGGGATGTGACAAACGTCATTCTATAACTTCGCAGCGGTAATATAGTGGTTCGGACGCGCAGTGGTAATTGTTATGGCTTAACAACGAAGCACGCGTGCAAAATTGCGTTTGCCGACTATAGTTCTCCGTTTTGACACTGGGCTCCGCGTCCCGGTTGCCACGTTTGCTGCAACGGCATTTTTAAGCGGAGCCGCGAGGAGCGCCCTTTAATGGTTTCAGACGAACGAATAGTCATCACCGGCATCGGCTTGACCGCGCCGAACGGAAACACGCTGCAGGAGTACCGCAAGAATCTCCTGAAGGGGGTTGCCGGAATCGAGCCGTACAGCATCCGCTACATCGGCGACACTGTGGCGGGCGTGTGCGACTACAATCCGCGCAAGTATCAAGACCGCAAGCAGTTGCGCTCCAGTACCCGAGCCGCGTCGATCGCCATCTATTGCGCGGGCGAGGCGATTGCGGACGCTAACCTGTGCATCGACGACGCCACTCGCGCGCGCATCGGCGTCTATCTCGGCATCACCGAACACGGCAACGTGGAAACAGAAAACGAGATTCACGAACTCAGCAAGTACGATTACGATGTCCGCTACTGGTCGCACTATCACAACCCGCGTACTGTCGCCAACAATCCGGCGGGCGAAGTCACAGTCAACCTCGGCATCACGGGGCCGCACTACACGCTCGGCGCCGCCTGTGCGGCCGGCAACATCGGCCTGGTGCAGGGATGCCAGCAACTGTTGCTGGGCGAAGTGGATACGGCCTTGGCAGGCGGAGTCTCCGAAAGCATCCGCACCTTCGGAATTTTCGCGGGCTTCCGCAGTCAGGGCGCGCTGGCCAGTCACGCCGAGCCGGGTAAGGCCAGCCGGCCGTTTGACCGGGACCGCAACGGCATTGTCATTTCGGAGGGCGGCTGCGTGTTTGTTCTAGAGCGCCTGAGCGACGCGCGCCGCCGACAGGCTCCTATTTACGGCGAAGTTGTCGGGCACGCGTTGAATTCGGACGCCACCGACATGGTTCTGCCCAACCCGGAGCGGCAGGCGCAATGCATGCGACAGGCTCTCGAACGAACGAACCTGGCGCCGGAAGACATTTCCATGCTCAGTACGCACGCTACGGGAACACCGGCAGGAGACGCCCAGGAAATCCGAGCGATTCGCGACGTCTTCGGCGCACGCAAATCGCCGCTTTGGCTCAACAACACCAAAAGCATGATCGGGCACGCCATGGGCGCGGCCGGCGCGCTCGAGCTGGCGGGCAATCTGCCCGCTTTTCAGGACGGGATTATTCACCCCACCATTAATGTCGACAACCTTGACCCCGATTGCGAAATGCCGGGGCTGGTGCTGGGTACTGCTCGGGACGTTGGCGACGTGCGCCTAATCCTGAACAATTCGTTCGGCATGGTCGGCATCAATTGCGCCGTCATAGTCCAACGGTTCGAACCGTAAACACGC
>JBMCIU010000038.1:0-9731 GCA_048616755.1 Verrucomicrobiota bacterium | reverse complement strand
GCATCTCCGACGGGTTCGTGTACCGGTGTGCCGGGCGCTTCATCATGGCCCGTCCCAGCACCTCGTCGAAGCCCTTGTCGAGCTGCGGGTTTACGCGCGTGGGCGGCGGGCAGGTGCTGCGAGCGTGTTGCCTCAGGACTTCGGCGGAGGTTTTCGCCTGAAACGGCGGGTTGCCGCAAGCGGCATGGTACAGCGTGGCGCCCAGCGAGTAGATATCCGCCCGGATATCGCATGTTCCCGCATCGAAGGCCTGTTCCGGCGCCATGTAGTGCGGGGTTCCCAAGCCGGTGAACTGCACGGTCAACCCCGAGTCGCCGGAAACAAGCTCGCGGGCCAGTCCAAGGTCCGCCAGTTTATAGGTTCCGTCCGAGGCGACCATGATGTTGTCGGGCTTGACGTCGCGGTGGACAATTCCGTGATTCCACGCCGCCTCGAGCGCCCGGCACATGGCAATTCCCATCGCCAGCACGGCCTCCTGGGGCAGCGGTTTGCCGGTACGGTCCAGCATGTCGCGAACCGCGCCTCGGCTCATGTATTCCATGACCAAGTACAGCGCTCCGTCATCCTCGCCGCAGTCGAGTACTCGAACCACGTTGGGATGGTCCATGCGAGCCGCTGTCCGCGCTTCCCGGTAAAACCGCTTCTTGAATTCGGTCTGCTGGGCAAATCGAGTCCTCAGTATCTTCACGGCGACCGGGATATCCAGAGTCATGTGACGGGCAAGGTAGACATCGCCCATCGCCCCTTTGCCAATGCGCCGTTCAATTCGGCAGCGCCCGACCAGCACCCCCTCTTCCAGCTCCGCATCCGCATCCGCCGCGGCGGCGACCGTGCCGCCCAAAGTGGTTTCCGGACCAATCTGGAACCGCTCGCCGCAAGAACACTCCACGTGCTGACCAGGCTTCAGTTCGAAGCTGACCGAGTGGATCGATTCACATGATGGACAACGAATTCGCATAGCTGCTTTGTGGCGGCCTAACGGCTACCAGGATGTTCTCACTTTGACTCGGTTGCGATTCAGGCACATTTTCAAGTCATCGATTCGGTACCCGCCGAAGTGGACCATCGAGGCGATCAGCGCGGCGTCGGCGCAGCCGTCGGTCAGCACCTCGACCAAATGGTCCGGTGTTCCCGCCCCTCCCGATGCAATAACGGGTATCCCCACGCCGAGCGAAACCATGCGGGTCAGATTGATCTCATACCCGTCCCGCGTGCCGTCGGCGTCGATGGAATTCAGACAAATTTCTCCCGCGCCCATCTGTTCGGCTTGGCGCGCCCAGGCCAACGCGTCCATGCCGGTGCGCTGCCTCCCGCCGTGTGTAACCACCTCGTATCCGCTCGGCGTTTTCTCGGCAACTCCGACGTGCAGCGCGTCCATTCCCAACACGATGCACTGCGACCCGAAGGCGCGGGCGCCCTGAGCGATAATGTCCGGGGAGCGCACCGCTCCGGTATTGACGCTGACCTTTTCCGCGCCGGCCAACAGCACCGCGCGCATGTCCTCCAGCGAATTTAATCCGCCGCCCACCGAAAACGGGATAAAAATTTCCGCTGCGACTCGCCGCACGACGTCGAGCATGATTCCCCGTCCTTCCGAGGATGCCGTAATATCGTAAAACACCAGTTCGTCGGCGCCCTCCTCGTAATAGTGGCGAGCCATCTTCACCGGATCTCCGATGTCGACATTATCCTTAAACTTCACGCCTTTGGTGGTGCGGCCGTCTCGCACATCGAGACATGGTATGATTCGTTTGCTGAGCATAATAAGTCCTACCCCTGCCGATTTAATTGCGGCTGCCATTTGCAAAAATTGCGGAGGATGTGCAGCCCCGGACGTCCGCTTTTTTCCGGATGAAACTGAAAGGCGACCACGTTTTCCGAGGCCACGCCGCAGGCGAACTCTACGCCGTACGACGTACGAGCGCACTCCAGCTCCGGCGGCGGCAGCGGATAATAGGAATGCACGAAGTAAAACTCGGCGCCCTGCTCAACGCCTCTGGTCACCGGATGCTCGCGCGTAAACGTCACTTGGTTCCAGCCCATGTGCGGAACCTTCAGGGGATGCTCGCCGCCCTCTTCGCACATATCGTCCGAAAATCGGACCACCCGTCCGGGAAGCAGCCCCAAACAGGACGTGCCGCCATCCTCTTCGCTTTCCTCGAACAGCAACTGAAAGCCCACACAAATCCCCAAGAACGGGGTCCCCTCGCGCACGGCCTCGCGCAGGGGGTCGAGCAAATGCAATTCTTCTAGATTGGCCATCGACTCGCCGGCCGCGCCCACGCCGGGAAAAATGACCCGGTCGGCCTTGCGGATCGCATCCGGATCGGAGGTCAGCACCGCCTCGGCGTCGATATATTTCAGCGCCGTCATGACGCTGGTTAGATTTCCGGCTCTATAGTCAACAACTGCAATCATGATTCAACCTGGTCTTCCGTTGCCGAACGGCTTGTCGGGTCATTATTAATTCTTTCTTCAACAATCTGCGTGCCGATGCCTTGGTCCGTAAAAATCTCCAACAGCAGGGCGTGTCGCACTCGCCCGTCGATCATGTGAACCTTGCCTGCGCCTGCTTCGATGGCGCGCACGGCGCTGCGCAACTTGGGAACCATCCCACCGCTGATGGTGCCGTCGGCGATGTACCGCTCCATGTCCTCGGTTCGCACCGTGGAGATCAGTGTTTCCGGATTTGCCGGATCGCGGAGTATCCCCGGCACGTCGCTAAGAAACACCAGTTTGTCCGCCTGCATTTCCGCGGCCAGCTCGCAGGCCGCCATGTCCGCGTTGATGTTGTAGATGCAGCCGTTCAGATCGGTACCCAGAGGGGTGACCACCGGCACCTCGTTGCGGTCCACCATCCAGCGCAGCTGCTCCGTATCCACGTTGATCACCTGCCCCACGAAGCCCAAGTCCTCTGCGCCCGGCGATGAAATCGGCGCCGCGCGCAGAATGTCGCGCCCCGACACCATTCGCGCCTGGCCGCCGTGACCATTGATCCCCGCTACCAGCGATGCATTTACCTCATTGTGCAAAACATCATCCACCACACGGATCGTCCGCTCGCAGGTATGTCGCAGACCGTTAATGAATCGACTTTCAATGCCCTCTTGCTGCAGGCGCGCGCTGATTGCCTTGCCGCCGCCGTGCAGAACGACCGGCTTCATGCCCGCGCATTCCATGAACACGATGTCCCGCAACACGCTGTCGGTACGCTCCGGATCATCCATGGTGCTGCCGCCCAGCTTCACCACAACAACCGCGCCGCGAAACTGCTGTATATACGGCAACGCCTCAATCAAAACTCCAGCTTTTTCTATCAATTCCTGCATTGGTGCCACGTTTGTCGTTGTGCGTTGTTCATTGTTCTCTCAATTTTCTCAAAATTTTATCCGGCTTCCGCATCCCAAGCGATTTCGGAAGCCGGAAACACCGGTCCGTCCAAGCAGGTTCGCACGTACTCCCAGCCGTTTTCATTGTTCGCCTTCTTTTTGACCACGCAGGCGAAGCACGCCCCCACGCCGCAACACATTACGTGGTCCAGACTGACTTCCGCATCCAGACCGCGCCGCATCACCAGCCGCGCAACCGCCTCCAGCATCGGATTTGGTCCGCACGCCTGGATTTGCGGCGGCTCGGACGCAGTATCCAGCGCCTTCTCCAGCAAATCCGTCACCAACCCGCGGTGCCCTAGCGATCCGTCGTCGGTCGAAATTTCAACCCGACAGCCCAGCGATTCAAACTCGCGAACCAACAGCACATCCTCGGCCGTGCGACCGCCGAACAGGCAGCGACAGTCACCGCCGCATCGACGCGCCTGCAGAAACATCGCCGCGCAACCATAGCCCCCACCGACGAGAATGACCTCGCCACCCTCCGGACGCGGCGCGCTGTAGCCCCGCCCCAACGGTCCCAAGGCGTTGACAACCGTCCCGGCGGGCAGCTCCGCCATGACCCGCGTGCCCTCGCCAACAATTTTGTACACCAGACTCACCGTGCCGGCGTCCGCATCCGCATCGCAGATGCTGAACGGTCGACGCAGCAGGCGATGCGTCATTGCTCCCAGCTTGAGGTGGACAAACTGTCCCGGTTGAGCCTCGGCCGCAATGGCGGGCAACTCCAGGACCATGCGCCGGTACTCACCCTGCAGCACTTCGTTGAGCAAAATCGGAGCATCACACTGATGCCGGGCGAGTTCCGCATTCATCAATAATCCTCCAAAACCTGTTTCATTGCCTCGACAAAACGGTCGATATCCGATTCCGTAGTTTCATGACCAAAGCTGACGCGCACCATTCCGCGGGCGGCCGCTTCCTCGATTCCCATGGCCCGCAGCACGTGGCTGACATCATTTGAATCCGCCGAACAGGCGCTGCCCGCACTGACCGCAATGCCGCGCCCACCCAGCAAACGCGTCAATATAGCACCTTCATATCCCTCAAAAACCGCACACACGATCCAAGGCGACGCTTTTTTTGGAGAAACGATGCGGCAGCGCGCCGTTTGCGCGCAACTCATCAGCCCCTCGCGCAGCCGCCGATTCAATACAGACAGCCGACTCGCAACCGCCTCGCGCTCCATTTCCGCCAAGCGCAAGGCATGCGCCAACTCCAGTGCCGACACCACATCGACGGTGCCGGGGCGCACCCCATCCTGTTGCCCGCCACCGTAAAACAGCGGCGCGGGCACCGCCTCCCGACGAGCAATCAGCGCGCCAATCCCGGCTGGGCCCCCCAGTTTGCGCCCGCCAACCATAACCAAATCCACTCGCGCCTCCGCCCACGGAATCGGACGCTTGCCCGCGCTCTGCAGCGCATCCGCCAACAACAGCGCACGCGGCGCAACCCCGTCCAGAAATTCCCGCAAACGCACCAAATCGTGCTCCACACCCGTTTCATTGTTGATGTGACACACAGCAAACATCCCCGCGCGGGACAGAGCCTCCTCATCGCAAGCGCCAAAATCAATCTGACCGTCCGACCCCACCGGCAGATCAAACCACCCCCCCGGCGCATGCTTCGCAGGTTCGATCAGGCAGGCGTGAGCCGTAGCCGTCACCGCAACCCCCGCGCCCGGCAAACTTGAAAACGCCCCCTGGATGCCCAAATTCGCCGCCTCCGTCCCCCCCGACGTCCAATACAAACAGGCTTCATCCGCGGGAATGCGCAGCAACTGCAGAATTTCGTCCGCGGCCTTTTCCGCGGCATGGCGGCAATCCGTGCTGTGGCGTCCGGTTCCATGCGGATTGGCGTAAAATCGCTCGCAACGCTGCGCGTGCAACGTCGTCACCTCCGCCCGTTTTGGCGTGGCGGCGGCATGATCCAAATACACTTCTACGGGTTCAAACATGGTCCGGGCCCTGGCGACGCTAATCCGTTTCCGGCGTACATTCGCGAATTTTTTGTTTATCCCGTTCTCGACGCTCCTCGATGGAGGCCAATTCCACGGCCAAATCCTCCTCCGGGCTCGTTTCCTCCTCGGACTCCGGCGCCTCCATCGCCCGCCGGCGAGCGTTCAGCTTCGCTTCGGCAACCAAGGCGTCATACTTGCGGTCGATCTCCGCCATTTGCTCCTTCTGTTCATCGGAGTACTCCTTCAGGGAAGCACCCATCCGCTCCATGGCCAATTCATATGCGCTTTTCATAAATCGCACTCTCCATGCTTATTTTGTTAAATTCAGGATTGTCTCTTGCCTGATGCGCGTGTATACTGTATGGTACCGCGTGAAGCTTGCAATCCAAACCCGTCAAAAAGGAGAATTTAACATGTTCAACGCATTTCGTCCCTCTTCCATCATCCGGTTTAGCCTCAGCATCGCCGCTACCACCGCCGTTATTCTCGTTCTAAACGGGTGCGCGAACCGCCTGCCCGGCGGCGGTCCCGGCGAGGGCGAACTGGATCTGCAGTCATTCCAATCGTCCTCCACTTCGCGCGACGACAGCGACTACGGCACCGAGATGGAACCGCTCGACAGTGAAATCACCCCCTGGACATCCACCGACGACCCCATTCCCGACGAGCAGGACGAGCAATCCGCAGACAACCAGGAACGCCGGTGGGAGGGAGTCGCCATCTATTTTGCCTATGACCGGTCGACCATCGGCGAGGCCGAACGACCCAAACTCGAAACGCTCGCCGACTTCCTTGACCAAAACTCCAACTACGAAGTCATCATCGAAGGACACGCCGACAGCCGCGGCAGCGACGAATACAACCGCGGACTCAGCGAACGCCGGGCATTGGCCGTCAAAGAGTACTTGATCGACCTCGGCGTCGAAGCCGAACGCCTGCAAACCATTGCCTATGGCGAGGACAAACCCGCAGTCCCGGACGCCACAAGCGAATCCCAACACGCCCGCAACCGGCGCGTCGAATTCGTCTTTCTCATTCCCCGGTAAATGAGCGAAACTTGCGCACCCATCGACGTTTGCGCCGCCGTGGTGCGGCGCGGCCCTCTGGTTCTGCTGGCACAGCGCCCGGAGGGCAAACACTTGGCCGGGCTGTGGGAATTCCCCGGCGGCAAAGTTCACGACGGCGAAGACTGGCACACCTGCATCCGCCGCGAAATGCTCGAAGAACTCGGCCTGCAGGTAAAACCAGTCAAACACCTGCTAAGCGTCAACCACACATACCCGGAAAAAACCATTCGCCTACACTGCATCGAATGCACCATCGACAACGAAGCCAAACCCGTCCACCACGAGGGACAAACAACTCGATGGACACCCGTCAACTCCATCGAAGCCGAGCACTTGGCCCCCGCTGACCAAACCGTCGCCGAATGGCTGAAAACACAAAACGTGAAGCGTGATAATCAGCGAGCAGCAATCAGTGACCCCGCATCCAATCAGTCCGATCAGGCTGACACCCGAGACCTGAACGCTAAAACCCGTACCCACATGCCTCCAGCCTCCTACCACATCCGCACCTACGGGTGCCAGATGAACGAGCGCGACTCCGAAGCCCTCGCCTGCCTGCTGCAGCGACAAGGCCTCGTCGAAGCCGACGCCGAAGACCAAGCCGATCTGCTCATCTTCAACACCTGCAGCGTGCGCGAACAAGCCGAACGCAAGGCCATCGGCAAAGTCCAGCTGATGAAGCGTCTCAAACGACAACGCCCCGACATCATCATCGGCATCATCGGATGCATGGCGCAAAACCACGGCGACAGCCTGCTCGATCAAATTCCACACCTCGACTTTGTCCTGGGCACCGACCAACTCCATCGCCTCCCCGACGTCCTCCGGCAACTCGAATCCGCCCCGACCCGCACCCCCGTCGCCCTCACCGACACCGGCACCGACATCCTCGACAACCTCGGCGGCCACCCCGACCACGCCACACAAGCCATGGTCCCGGTCATGCGCGGTTGCGACCGTTTCTGCACCTACTGCATCGTCCCGCACGTCCGCGGACGCGAAAAAAGCCGCCCCCCCGCGGACATCGTCGCCGAAGTACACTCCCTCGCCGACCGCGGAGTCCGCGAAATCCTCCTGCTCGGCCAAAACATCACCGCTTACGGCGTGGCCGAAGAACGCAAACGCAACGGCCGCTGGAGCGGCGTCAGCCACTTCGCCCGCCTGCTCCAGCAACTCAACGCCGTCGAAGGACTCCAACGCATCCGCTTCACCTCGCCTCACGTCCGCTACATGACCGACGACTTTATCGACGCGGTCGTCGATCTGCCCAAGGTCTGCGAATCGGTCCACATCCCCATGCAGTCCGGATCCAACCCCATCCTCAAGGCCATGCACCGCGGATACACCGCCGAACAATTCCGCGAACGAGCCCTCAAACTCCGCGAAAAATGCCCCCAAATCACCTTCTCCACCGACATCATCGTCGGCTTCCCCGGCGAAACCGAAGAAGATTTTCGCGCCACCGTCCAACTCATGCGCGACATTGGCTTCGATATGGCTTATATTTTCCGCTACTCCGCGCGTCCCGGAACCGCCGCCGAAAAACTCGCGGACAACGTCCCGCCCAAAACCAAGGAACAACGAAACCAACACCTGCTCCAAGAATTGGAGACATACAACACCGCCAACAACCCCCGATTCGAACAACACACCGTCGAAATCCTCGTCGAGGGGCCCAGCAAACGAAATCCCGAACGCTGGACCGGACGCACCCGAACCAATAAAGTGTGCATCTTCGAACCGGACGCCGAATGCGAACCAGGCCAACTCCGCCCCCTGACCGTCGCGCGCACAACCCCCAGCTCGCTGTTCGGCAAGCTCCAACCACCGGGAACACCCGTAAACAGACTCTAAACCGAAATCCCCAACCCACAAAAAAAAACTTCGAGGTCAACATCATGAATTCATCCAACGACATCGCCAAACTGATCCTGCCCGACAATCAAACCATCGAGATGCCCGTCATTACCGGCACCGAAGGCGAACGCGGCCTGGACATCTCATCCCTGCGAAAACAGACCGGCACCGTAACACTCGACTACGGATACATGAACACCGGCTCCTGCAAAAGCGCGATCACCTACCTCGACGGCGAACAAGGCATCCTGAGATACCGAGGGTACCCCGTCGAGGAACTCGCCGAAAAATCCAGTTTCGTCGAAGTCGCCTACCTGCTGGTTCACGACTGCCTGCCCACCCGCACCGAGCGCGAACACTTCTCCGAACTGCTCAATCGCCACTCCCTCATCCACGAGGACATGCGCCACTTCTTTTACCGCTACCCCGAACACGCCCACCCCATGGCCATCCTCTCGGCCATGGTCGTCTCTCTGTCCTCCTTCTACCCTGAACTCGGACAAAACAGCCCCGAAGAAGAAATCGATATTACCACCACCCGCCTTCTGTCCAAACTGCGCACCATCGCCGCATTCTCCTACAAAAAGAGCATCGGCGAACCAATCGTCTACCCATCCGAGGAATACACGTACTGCGCAAACTTCCTCAACATGATGTTCACCAGTCCCGTCTCGCGTTACGAACTCAAACCCGAAATCATCAAGGCCCTCAACGTCCTGCTCATACTCCACGCCGACCACGAGCAAAACTGTTCCACCTCCACCGTCCGACTGGTCGGCAGCGCGCGCGTCAACCTCTACGCCGCCGTTGCCGCAGGCATCTGCGCCCTCTGGGGCCCCCTCCACGGCGGCGCCAACCAAAAAGTCATCGAAATGCTCGAGGCTATCCTCGCCGACGGCGGCGACATCAAAAAAACTCTTGAGCGCGCCAAAGACAAAAACGACCCCTTCCTGCTCTTCGGATTCGGACACCGGGTCTACAAAAACTACGACCCCAGAGCCCGCATCATCAAAAAAACCTGCTCCGAAGTCCTCGAAGCGCTCAACGTCAACGATCCGCTCCTCGACGTCGCTATGCAGCTCGAGGAAGCCGCCCTCAACGATCCATACTTCGTCGACCGAAACCTTTACCCCAACGTCGACTTTTACAGCGGCATCATCTACCGCGCCATCGGCATCCCCACCGACATGTTTACGGTTATGTTCGCTCTTGGACGCCTCCCCGGCTGGATCGCCCAGTGGAAGGAAGCCATGGAAGATCCCCAATTTAAAATCCAACGCCCGCGACAAATCTATACCGGCCCCAACCTCCGACACTACGTCGACATCGACGACCGCTAGTACCGGGCGCGGCCTCCGCGCCCAGACCGCCGGGCGTCGAGGGCGCCGCCCTCTACTATGTATCGGGCGCGGCCTCCGCGCCCAGACCGCCGGGCGTCGAGGGCGCCGCCCTCTACTA
>JBMCIU010000037.1:0-9773 GCA_048616755.1 Verrucomicrobiota bacterium | reverse complement strand
TGACCGTCGAGCGCCACGTGGTTTACACCATCGGCGCCCAAACCTACCGCTTTTTCCCGCACGTGCCCTGCAAAGGCCGTTCGCGCGCATAAAGAAAAAGGGGGGGAGAGCCCTTTCTGGACAGGAAGGATCTAGTTTGTTGCTCGGGGGTAGTTTCCCAGGACTTTTACAAACTCGCAATGCGCTCCGAGTTCATCCAGTGCTTGGCGCACAGTGGGATCGTTGACGTTGCCGATTAGGTCCACAAAGAAGTAGTACTCCCAGCTTCGCCGTTTGGATGGTCGGCTTTCGATCATAGTCATGTTGACGTTGTGCTGATGCAGCGGCTGCAGGCAGTCGTAGAGAGCGCCTGGGCGGTCGCGGACGACAAACATCAGTGATATTTTATCGTCCTCCGCTGAGCCTTTGGACTCTTCGGCGCCGAGCACCAGGAAGCGGGTCGTGTTGTCCTGGAAGTCCTCGATTTGGCGCGCTCGAAGGGGTACGTCGTATTCCTCGGCGGCGAGTTCGCTGGCCAAGGCCGCTGCGTTTGGTTCCTCACGGCTGCGGACAACGGCTTCGGTCGTGCTGGAAACTTCGACCAGTGGTACTCCGGGCAGGTTGTCGCGCAGCCAGCGGCGGCACTGTCCGAATACTTGTGGATGGCTGTAGATGCGCTGGATCTGTTCGGTTTCGCACCGCGCCAGCAAATTGTGATGGATGCGCATGTTGATTTCCGCGCTGATGCGCGCGTTGGCGTCGACAAACATGTCCAGGGTGTGCGTCACCGCTCCCTCGGTGGAGTTTTCCACGGGTACTACGCCGTGGGTGGCTTTGCCGCGCGTGACTGCATCGAAGACATCGCCGATGGTTCGGCGCGGGATATATTCGGCGCTGTGCCCGAATTGCTGCAGAGCGGCCTGATGGGTGAAAGTGGCGGGACTGCCGAAGAACGCAACCTGTACGGGGCGCAGCAGCGCGCGCTGGTCGGATAGTATTTCGCGGAATACTGCCCGGAGAAGAACGTTCGGAACGGTATCCGAGGACTCATCAATGAGTTGGCGGATGCGCGTCCAAGCGATGTCGACAGATGTCTCTGGTTCTTGGCTGGACTGCGCCAGGTCGTTAATGACGCACCGACGCCGGTCAAGTAATTCGATCAATTGACGGTCCAGCGATTCGAGCGAATGCTTTGGCGTGATTTCATCCATGGGAACGTTTCCGTTGGGTGATGAGTTGCGTGCATTGAATATAGGGGAACATAATGCCGGACACATCCGATTGCTAGCTTCTAAAGTTGCCGAGGCGGGACGAACATCTATAGTGATGCATGTCAGTCGGTTTTGCGATGCTTGACGAGGTACATGGCAAATAGAGCGTTGAAAATGTCGCCATCGAGGAACGAGGCACCGGTATGTTTCATTTTGTTCGACGAGTAGGTGCGAAACTCAGCAGTCTAGCAGTTCAGGGGCTGGTGCGCCGAGCCGCTCGCCGCCAGGGATTCATGGATCCCTATCCAGTTATGGAGAGGCTCCGGCATTTGGCGCAGCCGTCCGAGGTCAACGAACCCGTCGAGCTGTTGCGTGCCGCGGCGGTATTTCATGCACGGGGGCTGATCAATGCTCGAGCCATTCAGCACAATCTGGATTGGGTGTGGCCGTTTTGGGTGCGTCGCCAGTTCGATCCCCGCAGCTCATCTTTTATTACGCGGGGTTTTTCAGCGACGCATGTGAACCTGACGCACCGCAATTGGACGGCCGTCGGCTTGCCGGATTGCCCGCAGCTGCCGATTGTTGATCCGCGCGGATTGGTGACCCCGTTTCATGACGGTTGGTCTTTGGACGCTTGGGTGATTGGGGATTCGATCCACCGTCTGGTGCCGTCGGAATGCGAAGACTGCGAACAACAGTATGCCTTGGAGGAAGGCGTGTTGGCGGTGGATACCACCCTCGATAGTTCGGGAACGCGGCTTGAGATGAGCGCCGCGGTGACGCGTTGCGAAGGAGTGCCGACCTGCGTGCTCAGATATGCCGTCAGTGCGCGAGACGATGCCTGGCTGGCGGTGTCGTTGCGCCCATACAATCCCGAGGGAATCAGCGAAGTGGGAAAGATCGAATATCGCAGGGACGAAGCGGCCTGGCTGGTCAACAATCGCCGGCGCGTGGTTTTCGTCACGGCGCCGGAGCACCAGGCCATGTCCGACTATTGGGACGGGGACGTGAGCTTGCGGCTGCCGGGAGACTGTGCGGATGAAGAGCACGTCTCCTGCCGGGCGGGAATGGCGACCGCGGCAGCGCTTTTCCGGGCAACCAAGGACACGCCGCGAACCGTGGAAATCCGAGTCCCCCTCATCGAGAGTGGACGCAATGCGGGACGCCGATACCAACACGCCATTTCGGTAGGGCGGGCCGATGGCCGCGCCGGCGCGCCGAAAGGCAAAAGCGACAAAAACGGCTCGCAAAAGACGCAACTGGACGCTGCCCCGCAGTGGGGCGACGTGCTGGATGCGGCGCCTCGGCTGGCTATTCCGGACGAACGGCTGACCAAGCTGTATCGGCAGTCCCTATACAGCCTGGTACTGCATTCGCCCGGCGAGGTGTACCCGGGGCCGTTTACCTACAAGAGATTCTGGTTCCGCGATGCCGCCTTTATTCTTAATGCGCTGCTTAACGCCAATCTGCACGACCGCGTACGGCGTTGTCTGGACAGCTATCCATCTCGCCAAACCATTACCGGTTATTTTCATTCCCAGGACGGTGAATGGGATTCAAACGGCGAGGCATTGTGGATTCTTGACCAATATTATCGCACCACGGGAGAACGTCCCGACGCGCGTCGGTTGCGCGTCATTAGTCGGGGCGCGGACTGGATTCGGCGCAAACGCTCCGAATCCGGCCGTGCGGACTGTCCCCACGCGGGGCTGTTGCCCTCCGGGTTCAGCGCGGAGCATCTGGGGCCGAACGACTATTACTATTGGGACAACTTTTGGAGTGTAGCCGGTCTGCAGTGCGCCGCGCGCTTGCTGACCGAGGGCGGGCACGAAACGGAGGCCGCGCGGTTTCGCGGAGTGGCCGACGAACTGCTGCGGAGCGTGGACGCCAGTCTGGCAGACCGGCAAGATCCGCGCGGCATCGGGGAGGCCTTCCCCGCCTCGCCCTACCGGCGTATGGAGTCCGGAGCGGTCGGCTCCATCGTCGCCTCCTATCCGCTTCGAATTCTATCCCCCGACAATTTCAGACTGCGGGGAACCACGGATTTCCTGTTTGACAACTGCCGCGTCAAGGGCGGGTTCTTCCAGGAAAATATCCACTCGGGGATCAACGCCTACCTGACGTTGCACCTCGCCCAGGTGCTGCTGCGGGCGGACGATCCCCGCTATTTCGAGCTGGTTAACATCGTTGCGAACCTCGCAACGTCTGCGGGACAGTGGCCTGAAGCCGTGCACCCGATCACCAGTGGCGGATGCATGGGCGACGGCCACCATGTATGGGCCTCGGCGGAATGGTTCATGATGCTGCGCAACATGTTTCTTCGCGAAGAAGGCGACGACCTCATCCTGTGCAGCGGCATTCCCGAAGCTTGGCTTGAATCCGGAGAGGAGATTTCCTTCGGCCCGGCCTCATCACTGTTCGGTCCGGTTACCGTGAACTGTCGGCGGACTGAAGCGGGCGCGCGGGCAAGCTGGCACCATCAATTCCGCACTCCGCCGTCCAGCGTGAACGTTTGTCTGCCAGGCTACATCCCACAAACAGTCAATAATCCCGCCGCTCGGCAATCCGTTGACTTGATCCCGAAGACATAACGATAATTTGCGCCGCGAAATTCCAGAATTATGCCTCATAGTACCAGAAAATTGAAGATTGTCCTGCTGCAACCGTCGCTCGGGCTGGTATTTTATAAGAATTGGGCGGCGGATATGTCGTCTGGAAATGCCGTAAACGCGGCGATTTCCCGTCTGAGTAGAATGGGTGTCTAGCCTGTTCCAAGCCCGGCAGTAAAACCGAAAAAAAGACAACGAAAGGACAAAATCATGGCAGACAACGCGATTCTTGAGGAAATCAACGAGAACCTTCAGAAGGGCAAGGCCCCCGTCGTCAAGGAAAAGGTGCAACAAGCCTTGGACGAGGGCGTGTCCCCCGAGGTCATTCTCAATCAGGCGCTGATCAAGGGCATGGGGGTGGTCGGCGAGCGCTTCAAACGCAATGAAGTCTACGTCCCCGAGGTTCTGATCGCCGCCCGCGCGATGAACGGCGCCATGGAAATCATCAAGCCTCGCCTCGTCGAGGACGGTGTAAAAGCCAAGGCCACAGCGCTGGTCGCCACAGTCAAGGGCGACCTGCACGACATCGGCAAGAATCTGGTGTGCATGATGCTGGAAGGCGCGGGCTACGAGGTGATCGACCTCGGCGTTAACGTCGAGCCCCAAAAATTTGCCGCCGCGGTCGAGGAGCATGACGCCAACCTGATTGGTCTCAGCGCTCTGCTGACTACCACGATGGGTGCTATGAAAAGCACCATCGACGCCCTGGTCGAAGCCGGCGTTCGCGACAAGGTCAAAGTCATGGTCGGCGGCGCCCCCCTGACGCAGAGCTTCGCCGACGAAATCGGCGCGGACGGATATGCTGCGGATGCCGCATCCGCCGTCGGATTGGCCGACAGCCTGATCGCCTAATCGAAAAAACAAAACGCAATTCCCGCGGCGCGTCCCTCCTGCATAGTGGTAGGACGCGCCGTTTTTTTTGTGCCCACTTGGGCGGGGCAGGGTCAGAACTCTTGATTTCCAGGAAGATTCAACGGTACCCTTTTGGATCTCAAATGTTGAATTCTGAATCTCGAATTCTGAATTTTGAATTCAATACCACTTCAAGATTCAACATTCAACATTCAAAATTCAGCATTAACGGTACCACTGCCATTTTCCGGCAAAACACTCTATTCAAGCAGAAGAGGTCAAGAACTCTGAGGGTAGAGCGGTTCGGTATTGATCCTCGATTTTCATAAACTTTCACTTTTTGCTTGACAATCCTATAAACACCGTCTACAGTACATGTATCGACAATTGTAGTATGGTTGCGGCATTCTGAAGTCCGGGTGCCAAAGTAGGAGCATTTTTTTTTGAACCGGCCAGTAACCCAACAGAGGATCGCCGAAGAAGTCGGCGTATCGGTGGCGACAGTGTCGAAGGCATTGCGCAACGATCCCGCCATCCGCCCCGCCACCCGCAGCGCGGTGCTCGATACGGCGGAGACGCTCGGTTATGAGCCTGCCCGCGTGCACCGCAAAAGCGGCAACCGCAATGGCAAGAACGGGCAGACCAAAACCTCGACCGTCGGCGTCCTGATCCGAAACGAAGAAAGCAACAGCGCTCGCGGTCATGTCCGCATGCTTGCCGGAATCAGCGAGATGTGCGATCATGTCGACGCGGAGCTGCTGGTGCAATATTTTTCCGGTGACAGAATCGACCAGTTGACAGCCGGCGACAGTTCCTCGCTGCTCCCCCGCCGCCGCCTGAACGGTCTGATCCTGCTCAACAACTGGCCGGAGAACCTGGTCGCGCATTTCTGCGACCGCTGGCCGGTCGTCCAGGTCAACCATATCGCCCACGACAGCGGCAGCGATGTGATCGAAACCGACAACACCGACGGCATCTACCGCATGGTCAAACGCCTCGCCGACCTCGGTCACCGCCGCCTGGCATTTGCCCGCGATCGCCGCGGCTACAGTTGGAGTCACGCCCGCTTCGGGGCGTTCGTCCAGGCAGTAGGAACCCTCGGGCTCGAATATGATCATACCTCAACCGCCATCCTCAACCGGCATGATCGGAAACGCGCCGCGGAGTGGGCGATGAGCCAAATGAACCGCGGCATTACCGCCTGCGTCTGCGTCAACGATACAATCGCCCACGCGCTCGGCGACGGCCTGCTCGACCGCGGCATCCGGATCCCGGACGACATTAGCATCACCGGCTTCGACGGCGAACAACACTTGCGGGACGGCCGCCAAGTCACTTCCATTGCCACCCCCTTCGAAGCCCTCGGGTCCGCGGCGGTCCACCGACTCGCCCACCGCCTCGCCCATCCCCAAACCCCCCGCGCCCACATCCTCATGACCGGCCGCCCCCTGGACGGCGAAACCATCGCCGCGCCAAGCGAGCGCAACTGCACTCGCACAAAAGATCAGCCCGATCCGACGGATCAGACGGATCCAAGCCCCCCCGAACCCAGAACCCAACAACAAAAATGGAGACCCGCGCAACTCGGAACTCGGAACTCAGAACTCGGAACTCAATAACAAAGGAGACCCGCACCATGAAAACCAACCCCATCACCACCCTGACCGCAACCTTCGCTGCCCTGCTAATCGCCGTCCTGGCGCTGCCGGGCATCAGTCGAGCCGCCACTATCTATACGTATGACGGCAACGGCGCCGATGCAAAGATTGTACAGACCTCAAACGACGGCAGCACAACCCTTGGAAACATGGATGCCAATTTTGGCGCTGACGAGCGAATCGGTGCACGGACGTGGGACGACGGCGACGGCGACACACAACGCTACGAAGCCGTCCTCCTGCGCTTCGACATCTCCGGCTATAACAGTGGCTCGTTCACCGATGATTCCACGCTCGGCCTGACCCTGCATCGGGATAACGATGTAAGCATGGACCTGTTTGTCTACGGCTTGAACGACGGGCTGGATGACTGGGTCGAGGGAAACAAGACCGGAGAAAACGGTGAAGACGACGAGCTGACCTACAACAACGCGCCCGGCATCGAGCAGGACGAGGTGGCCGGCGACAGCGACTTGGACCACGACAGCAGCGAAACCACGGATCTTCTCGCAACGTTCAAAAACTTCACCGGCGACGAGGGCGAAGAGATAACCGTCGCCTCGTCGGATATCACTACCTTTTTGAACGCCGACAGCGACGGTCTGGTGACCTTCCTCATCCTTCGCGAGCACAGCACTGGCACGGGTCAATTTCACGATTTTGCCAGCAAAGAGACAACATCGCTCGAGGGCGGCTCCATCACCGGCGATGCCGGTGACTTTGCACCGTCGTTGACTTTCGACGGCACGGTCATCCCCGAGCCCACGACACTGGCCCTGCTGCTCTTCGGCGGCGCGGCACTGCTCCGCCGCCCGCGCCAGCGGCGCTAGGTCGGAGGTCGATATTCAGGGAGCGTAGAACCAAGGCATAAAAACCGAGCGGGCACGCTAAAGCATGAACCCCCTGACCGTTTGTCGTGCATTCCACATGTTGGGAGTTCACACTTCAGTGTGACGTCCGTACGCCGGTGATGTTCGGTAATGCGCCACGGTTTACGCAAGTCGCAAAGGCGGCGGTAAATGATCGATCAGTCCGATCGGACGGATTGGACTGATCTTTCGCCGAAACCAAACAAAGAGCCAGACATAATGCAACGAGCCATCACCGCGACAGTCACGCTCGCCCTCACAATCGGCCTGTTCGCCAACCTCTTGCATGCCGACATCCCCGCCTTCCCCGGCGCGGAGGGTGGCGGGGCGGCGGCCTCGGGCGGGCGCGGCGGCGATGTCTATCACGTCACGACGCTCGCGGACAACGGCGAAGAAGGCTCGCTGCGCTACGGGATCGAGACCGCCGACGGCCCGCGCACAATCGTCTTCGACACCGGCGGCACGATCCAGCTCGAGTCTACCCTGGCGATCATAGCCTCGAACCTGACGATTGCCGGGCAGACGGCGCCGGGCGGCGGCATCACGCTGGCGGGATACCCCGTGTCCATCGGGCGTCACAAGGACGGGGTCGAGAATGTCATCGTCCGCTGCCTGCGTTTCCGGTGTGGCGACATCCACGCGATCGGCAACAAAAAATCCGGCGGCAACGAGGATCTCAAGGGCAGCGCGGCGGATGCTCTGAACGTACTCAGCTCGACGAATGTGATTCTCGATCACGTCAGTGCTTCGTGGAGCATGGACGAAGTGCTGTCGGTCACCCATCCCGGTTCGGCGAATGTGACCGTGCAGTACTCGATTATCTCCGAGCCGCTGAACAAGTCCTTTCACGACAAGGGCGCGCACGGCTACGGCTCGATCAGCAGCACCGACGACGGCGTGATCAGCATCCACCACAATCTCTATGCCCACGCCCGAATCCGTACGCCGCGGGTGAGCACAGCCACCGACGGCATCGACGGCAAGGCCAACGGCGCGGTCATCGATGTGCGCAACAATCTCATCCACGATTTTGCGTACCTCGCCACGTACACGACCGGACGCGACGACAATTTCTACCTCAACATGGTTGGCAATGTCTACAAATCCGGACGGGGACGGCATATTTTTACGGTTTCCAGCGACGACGGCGAACCGGATACCCATGTCTATTTTGATGACAATCGACTGGACGGCAAGCCGACCGGGAGGAAAAATACGCGCGGCAAAATGACCTTTGTCGACAAGCCGCACCCCGTGCCCTCCGTCACCACCCATGACTCCGAGACGGTGGAAGAAGTCGTTCTAGCATACGCCGGAGCGTATCCCGAGCGGCGCGATGCGGTGGACGCGCGCATTGTCGAGCAGGCTCGCAAGGGATCCGGCCGGGTCATCGATTCCCAGGAGCAGGTCGGCGGTTTCCCGGAACTGGATGCCGGTGCGGCGCCGAAGGACAGCGACCGCGACGGTATGCCCGACGCGTATGAAGAGGCTAATGGCCTCGATCCGACCGATCCGGCGGACCGCAACGACGTGCACGAATCCGGCTATACGCAACTGGAGGTATACCTAAACAGCCTCGTCAACGGTTTTCCTGCCGAGAAGATGGAGGCAAACCCCGAATGAATGTGAATACCCGCCATCCAGGCAAGCCGCGCAGTAGCGGGGCGCCAGGTGACCCGCGGCGCGATAGCCGCTCGAGAGAAGACGCCCGCACTTCCGTTGGAGTTCACGCTTCAGCGTGCTGTGTGATCGAAAAACGCCGTGCCAAAGCCGGGAACGACACACTGAAGTGTGAACTCCAACAGGATTGCACTGGCGTCGGCAGGGCTCCGTCCGGACTTCAAAACGATGCGCGTGGCAATCGGCTTCGGTTGCGCCATTATTCGCGTTCATTCGCGTCCAATCGCGGTTTCTTCACCCTCATAGAATTGCTGGTCGTCATCGCCATCATCGCGATTTTGGCGGCAATGCTGCTGCCCGCGCTGCAGGGAGCAAGGCAAAGTGCGCTGCGAGGCGCCTGCACAGAAAATTTGCGGCAACAGGCCATGGGGGTGCTCCTATACGCTAACGACAACGTCGGCGAGATTCCACCCTTTCGCGAAACGAGAGAGTCACTGTACACGCCGTGGTTGGCAGAGATTGCGTACTTTTGGTCCACCGGAGAACCGGCCAACTTAGGACATCTTCACGCACAGGACTACCTCAGCGAGCCCGCGATCTTCTACTGTCCGGGCGCGCACACCAACTTCCGCAACCGCAGCCCCGAGTCCTACGAATCCCCCTGGGGGTCGGAGCTGGGCGCCATCGACGGGTCGACTGACCACATCCGGGCCGGCTACATGTACAACCCCTACGAGGACAGCAGCAGCGGACGCAATGACAGGCTGACTTCCTTTTCCGCCGACACGGTGCTGATTATGGATATGCTGCAACGGTATTCGACCATCCCCCACGGCGGCACCTGGAATATTGCTCGCGCCGACGGCAGCGTCCGCGGCGCGAACGGCAACAGCGTGGTCAGCTACCTGCAAACCGTGGAGCGCGTCGAAACGGACTGGAATCTTTTCGAACCCCAGCGGGATACGCTGGCCGAGG
>JBMCIU010000036.1:0-9848 GCA_048616755.1 Verrucomicrobiota bacterium | reverse complement strand
AATTGGTGTTGCATCTGCGCCTCCTGTCGGTCCGCATCCACAAGCAGCGAATCTTCGGTCGCAGCCGCATCGTCTTCGGCTGACGTCTCATCTTGTTCCTGGGGATCGGCGGTTAGCTCGGCGGCACCGTCGTCAGAGTTCGGATCTGGGGGCTTTTCCGGACCGCTGGGAGCGGTTCGGCGAAAGAAGGACAGGACCCATCGCGCATCGTCGCCAATCTGGCGGACCAGATCCACCCACGGTGCGGGGGCCGCGGCCTCTGCGGAGTCCGCATCCAGTTCCACCTCTTGGGGCTGCCGGCAGTAGATCTCCCAGTCGTCTCCCACAATCCGGTTTTTGTTGTTGTCGATCCGCAAAGGTGCCGTCATGCCGTATCTACGCTCGTTTTGCGGGAATATTATACGATGGCAGCACGCTTCGCAAATAGGCGCCGGTGTACGAAGTTTCGTGGGCGGCCACCTGTTCCGGGGGGCCTGCGACAACCAGTTCGCCGCCGCCGTCCCCTCCTTCCGGGCCCAAATCAACAAGGTGGTCGGCCGTCTTTATTACATCAAGATTGTGCTCGATAACCAGCACGGTATTGCCTTGGTCTCGAAGGGACTGCAGAACCTGCAGGAGCTTGTCGATGTCGGCGCAGTGCAGGCCGGTCGTCGGTTCGTCGAGGATGTACAGCGTATGCCCCTTGGTGCGCTTGCCCAACTCGGACGAAAGCTTCACGCGCTGGGCCTCCCCGCCGGATAGGGTAGTTGCAGGCTGGCCGAGATGCACATAGCCCAAGCCCACCGATTCAAGCATGTCCAGTTTTCGTTTGAGGCTGGGGACGGCCTCGAAAAATTCGCGCGCGTCGGCAACGGTCATTTCGAGAACTTCGGCGATGTTCCGTCCTTTGTAGGTTATGGCCAAGGTTTCGTTGTTGTAGCGTTTGCCCTTGCAGGCTTCGCATTGCACGTAGACGTCGGGCAGGAACTGCATTTCGATCTTTTTGATGCCGTCGCCTTTGCATTCCTCGCAGCGCCCGCCTTTGACGTTAAAGCTGAATCGGCCGGGTTTGTAGCCGCGCGTGCGAGCATCCGGCGTGCGCGCGAACAGCTCGCGAATTTGCGTGAAGGCATTGGTGTAGGTGGCCGGATTCGAGCGCGGCGTGCGTCCGATGGGGCTTTGATCGATCACAATCATGCGGTCGATATGGTCCAACCCGTAGAGCTTGCGGTGTTTGCCGGGCATTTCGTCTTTGACGCCCAGGCTGCGGTTTACCGCGCGCTTCAGCACATCGTTGACCAGCGTGCTCTTGCCGGATCCGGACACCCCCGTGACGCAGCAGAACGTGCCCAGCGGAATGCGCACCGTGATCGCTTTCAAGTTGTGTTCGCCGGCGCCGGACACCGTCAGGTTTTTGCCCATCCCCTTCTCCCGCTGCTCCGGAATGGCAATCTCGCGGCTGCCGCACAAAAATTGCCCGGTCAGAGACTCGTCGCATTGGCGAATTTGCGCGGGAGTGCCGCTGCACACCAATTCTCCGCCGTGGCGCCCGGCGCCGGGCCCGAGGTCAACCACAAAATCCGCCTTCTCGATCGTTGCCAGGTCGTGCTCGACAACCACGACTGTGTTGCCTTGGTCCCGCAAGCGCTCCAGCGTGGCGATCAGGCGGTCGTTGTCGCGCTGATGCAACCCGATACTCGGCTCGTCCAGCACGTAGAGAACCCCCGTCAGGCCGCTGCCCAACTGGGTCGCCAACCGAATGCGCTGGGCTTCGCCGCCGGACAGCGTGCCGCTTTCGCGCGTCAAGGTCAAATATTCCAGTCCGACCGACAGCAGGAAGCCGAGACGCTGCCGAATTTCCTTGACGATCTCGCCGGCGATCACTCGTTCTTCTCCCTGCAGATCGATATTGTTCATGAACTGATGCGCGCGATCGATACTGAGCGAACAGAAGTCATGGATGCTGTGTTCGCGCACGGTCACGGCCAGGCTTTCCGGGCGCAGTCGCGCCCCGCCGCAGGTTTCGCAAAGCTTGCGCCCCATGGCTTCCTCAAGCCGCTCGCGCACCGCCTCGCTTTCGGTTCCCTTGTAGCGGCGCATGAGCAACTCCATAACCCCGACGAACGGCTTGGTCATTGAATGCATCCGGCCGCGCCGCCAAAAATCGAAATTGACCGCCTCGTCCCCGCTGCCGTACAACACGATGTCCTGAATGGACTTCGGCAATTCTCGCCATGGCGTGCCGAGGTCGAAGTCGTAGTGTTCGGCCAGTCGTCTCAGGAGGTGGTTGTAGTACATGATCAGGCGCCGCGGACCGCGTCGGAGAAGCGGAAACGCCCCCCGCTTGATTGACGCCCTTGGATTGGGCACAACAGCCTCGGGCAGGAACACCAGTCGGCTTCCCAGCCCGTTGCAGGCCGGACACATGCCGTAGGGACTATTAAATGAGAAATTGCGCGGCTGCAACTCTTCGAAGCTGATTCCGCATTTGGGGCACGCCAGATGTTCGCTCATGACTTCCTCGCGCCAACCACCGTCGGCAGTCTCATCCTCGATCAACGCAGTCAAAACTCCTTCTCCCAACCGTAGCGCAAGCTCCACCGAATCACTGAGCCGCGCCGAGGACGCGCGCTCGCTCATCAGACGATCCACCACTGCCTCCACCGTGTGCCGTCGATTCTTGTCCAGCTCGATGCGTTCATCCAGGGTCCGAATCTCTCCGTCGACGCGTGCGCGCACAAAACCGTCCCGATTCATTTTCTCGAACACCTCGCGATGCTCGCCCTTGCGTCCGCTGATGTACGGCGCCAGGATCATCAGACGCTTCCCCTCCGGCAATGCCTCGAGATGGTCCACAATCACCTGTGCGCTCTGACCATGGACGGGATCGCCGCATCGAGGACAGTGACGCAGACCGATGTGCGCATAGAGCAGGCGTAAATAGTCGTAGATTTCCGTGGTCGTAGCAACGATTGACCGCGGATTGCTGCCCGCCGACCGCTGCTCGATGGCAATGGCGGGGGACAACCCATCAATGTGTTCAACCTCAGGCTTCTGCAATCGGTCCAGAAACTGACGCGCGTAGGCGGACAGGCTCTCCACGTAGCGTCGTTGCCCCTCCGCGTACAGCGTGTCGAACGCCAACGAAGACTTTCCCGACCCGCTCAGACCGGTCACAACAATCAAAGCATTGCGCGGTATGGTCACATCGATGTTTTTTAGATTGTGCTGGCGCGCGCCGACAATGCGAATTTCCTCGGGCATGAAGCAACCGTCCTTGGGTTATGAAAACGTCTAAATTCGACAAACATTCGTTATCCCGCAATATAACCGTCAACTGAAACCGTGTGCCGCAACCGAAAGACCAAATCGTCAAGTACTGTTGCACACCCCGACAGTTGAGATATGGTCTGACCCGATTTCCAAAAGCTAAATGCGGGCCGAAGAGATTTCTGAAGAACCAACAAAAAAATCCTTGGCTGCAGCGGTGAAACTCGTAGCTCTGCCCTCCGGGGCCGAGCATCTTCGGCATCCTTCGTTTGCCGCTTTGCCGCCATCCTAACGGATGGCCTTTGTACTTCGGACAGTCACCCCGGCGAGTGTCGAACCGTCGATTCAGGTCGATTCAGGGGGAAGACTCCTGTAAGAGCCAAAAGGAACACAAGCATGAGCCGACAAAACGCCATCGACAACCTCACTCTCGCCAATCCCGACCACTGGGGGCACTCCGAATACTCGCTAAACTACCACCCGCAATACCTGGAAAAGCGCACCGGGATGAAAACGCACGATCCCGGTTTTCCCGCAGCCTTCCACAAAACCTTCCAAATTAATTTCGAGTTTCGAACCCAGGACGGCCTGATAGAATGGGCCGAAGCCGGCCGCGTCAGCGACATGGGACACGCCGTGTACGCCGCCGACGGCTCCGACCAACGCGAACCGACACCCTCTCCCTTCGAAACTCCCGAGGAAGTATGGGACTTCGACGCCGTCACGGAATACGGATTACCCGAGGAAAAAGACCAAATTGCCGCCTACGAACAGATGGCCGTCACAGCCCGCGAACAAGCGCCGGACGTCGTCCGTCCCTTGGGAACCTACAAAACGCTCATCTCCGGCGCCATCGCCGCCTTCGGATGGGATATGCTCTTGCTGGCCGCCAGCGATCCGGACAAAATGGCAACCGTCCTCGACAGCTTTTTCCGGCGCACCCTGTTCCTCTACCGCTGCATGGCGCAAACCTCGACCGATGTCGTACTAACCCATGACGACTTCGTCTGGACCGCCGGCCCCTTTATGCAACCAGACTTCTACCGCGAAGTCATCATTCCTCGCTATAAAGCCCTCTGGGATGAAATTCACAACACCGGCAAACTCGTGGTCTTCTGCTCCGACGGCGACTACACCGAATTCGCCGCGGACATTGCGGACGCGGGCGCTGACGCCCTTATCTTCGAGCCGTGCTGCGACTATGGGGTCATGCACGAACGGGTTGGCGATCGCTGCTGCCTGATTGGTTCCTATGTGGACTGTCGCGACCTGACCTTCGGGCACTGGGATAAAGTGGAAGCCGATATCGAACGCACCTTCGAACGGCTTCAGCACAGTCGCGGCGCCATTCTGGCGGTCGGCAATCACCTGCCGCCGAATATTCCCGAAAACATGCTCGACCGCTATTTCAAATCACTGCTTCCTCGCTTGGACCGTACCCCGCAGACATAACCTGCCCCCTTAATTTAATACATCCGTCGGCGTCATAGGCGATAGCGCATATCGGTAGTGTTTGCATTTTTCGCGTCAAACCGACTTGCGTTTCGCTCGAATATTCGTATACTTCGTCGTGAATGTACTGCTCAACAAAACCAAAACGAACGTAGCCAATAAAGGTCCCCGAGCCTCATGAAACGCAATCCCGTCAAATCTGTCTCCGGGCATACTTTGAGCACCTTGACCGGAGTTGGCGGATATCAGCGCCGCTGCCGTTGCCTGACCGAGGCCTTCAATTTTTTGGGCGCCCTCGTGCTGCTGATTCTCTCCCTGCCAATTTGGCTTGTTCTTGTGCCCATCATTTGGCTGCGCGAGGGCCGCCCCATCTTTTACCGCGGCGACCGCATGGGACGCGACAAACAGCTGTTTACAATGTATAAGTTTCGGACACTGGTCAAGGATGCCGAAACGCAACTGCAAGCTCAGTTACTCGGCAGTCGGCATGATCTGGTTACTCCCACCGGCAAATTCCTGCGCGACACGCGGCTGGATGAGCTGCCGCAGCTGTGGAACGTGTTGCGTCGGGACATGGACCTGGTTGGCCCCCGTCCGGTGCGCCCCGCGGTGTACGACAAAGTCTGTCGCCAAATTCCGAACTACGACAGGCGCTTCAGCGTACGACCCGGGGTCATTGGTTTCTCCCAGCTGTTTACTCCGCATTCGGCCCCCAAAGCCATTCGATCACTTATCGACAACCGTTTGCTGGCGAAAAAGGAGAAAGTGACTTGGAACATCGGCACACTGATATTAACTGCCTACCTGATGACTCGCTCGATTTGCAAAAAAACCGGACAAAGCATCAATAAACGCATCAAAAGACGCATTTTTCATCAGTTCAGCGAAGAGAAACGCCGATACGACCGAGTCCGCGCCAAACATCCGGTCAAGGTATTTATGCGCAATTCAGCCGAAGACAACCACTACAAGTACATCGGCGAAATGGTTGACATCAATGTTGAAGCGTTCCTGTTGAACAGTCAGCAAGACATTCGGGCTTACCTTCCGACCGACACCAAACTGGAGACGCTGGTCCACAAAACCGGCCGCTCCGGCACCAAACGCAAGCGTGCCTACTGCCGCGCAGAACTGTATCGGGCAACCCAAAATGACGACGGAACCTGGAGCTACGTACTCACGTACGAACCGGCAACGCCGCTGAATTTCTACATCTTTCACCAGTACTTCCTGCTCGAAAGCGTCGGTTGAACATTGCATTGTAAAGCCCGCTTGCATCTGTCTTACCCGCGGTGTATCTTACCCCCACTGTAATTATTTGCCGAAGTCTTGGCACAAATAACGGTCCGCTCGTGTCCGTTAAAAGTGCAGAACCGAGGCAACTGCCAACTAACGGACTGCGACAAACTCAACAAGCGGAGGTCCACGTTGCCCGACTCAGTATCATCCATCATTTTCAATGAATCCGGAACCGGCATTCAGCAATCTCTAACCGACGCGTTCAACGAGGATACCGACCGCACGCTCTTTCACGAGGTGCGAAAGGGAGACAGCCTGGCATTCCGAGAGTTGTTTTCGCGATACGAGACCCGGCTGGTAGCCTACGCGGAAAAGTATTTGGACAGCACGGACTTGGCCCGCGACGTGGTTCAGGATGTCTTTCTCAAGCTGATCCACAAACCGCCGCGTATGATGCTCTCCGACAGCTTGGCGCCGTGGCTGTTTCGAGTGACGCGCAACTTGGCCATCGACCGACGGCGCAGCCGGAAATACGAAGTGAATGAAGAAAATGCCGGCATTCACGATATGAGCGAGGAACAAGGCCCCTTCGAGCAGTCGTGCACGCAAAGCGAGTACGAACTGCTCCGAAATCTGGTCGAGCAATTGCCGCAGCCACTGAAGGACGTGGTCTACTTGCGCATGAACGGCGAAGTCCCCTTCCGCGAAATCGCCACCATCCTGTCCATCCCCCAGGGAACGGCCCTCTGGCGAATGCATCGGGCGGTCAAACTGCTTCGCGAACAATGGAACGAACATGTCGAACAGGTGTGACAAGCTGCGCGCAGACGCCCTTCTAAACGGGCTTTACTCCGACGCTGGCCGGCAATGGCAAGCACATGCCGAGCACTGCCAGGCCTGCCGGAGCGAACTGCGCATCCTCGGCGACCTGAGGGAAAGCGAAAACGGCAACATGCACCTAAAGCGTTCCAGCGTCGAGCAGCTTCTAAAGGAAGTCGACATCCAAGGGCGCCACCATCGTAAGCTCACGCCCTTCCGCCTCGCTCTCCAATTCGCATGCCTTCTCACTATCGCATTGTGCGCCGCCGTGCTGTACAACACCGGTGCCGCTATCGGAGGTGCATCCCGAAACGACGAACCGGCCACAGTGCGAAACACGCTCGAGCGCATCGCCGCCGACATGCTGGACGAGAAAAACCACGTATTCGGAATCATGGAATTTACCTCCGCGTTTGGTGATTCCGAAACCGCCGCCGACAATCCCGCCATCCCAACAGCCGACCGCATCGACGAACGCCTAACAACACTGCGCATGTCCATTGATCGTGAACGCCGACAGTTGCTTGAAGTCTGCGAGCCCGAAGTCGACAACGCATACTGGACTAACTTCAGAGCCAATGATCTCGACGACCTAATCATGGAGTGACATGCCATGACCCGGTCCTTGATTCTCCGTGCAACCCTCTTCGCCTCCCTCTGGGGCCTTGTCGCCGGTATCGGCGATTATGCGTCCGGCAACGACGATGCCGAGACCGCAACAGCTCCCTCCTCCGCCTCAGAGCAAATCACCATACCGCCGGCAGTGCTTCGCCGGCTGAACACACACTTCCCCGACGATCCGCATGAGCGCATTCTCGATTTTTATCGAGAGCACGGCGCTCACTTCCTTCTCGAACTGGACAGCCGATGCATCGAGTCCCCCAAACTAGGCGCAGACTACTTCGCCGAACTGCGGGCGCGCTGGGAACGCCTGCAAAGTGCTAAAAAACAAAACGCCGAAGACTACAACCACCTGCTTTCCGTATTGCACGGACAGAACCAATGCATCGGCCTGGCCCGGCAGATTCGACACATTCGAAAAACCATCGAGGAACGCGGCCGCCGCGGCGAACTCGGAGAGCGATTGCTCTACTTGGAAAAAACGCTCATGGAGCAACTTGCCGATGTCTTTGCCGATATCCAGCAACATCACCTGATCGAACTGCGACGCCTTCAGTCCGAACTACTCGAACTGCGACGACTCATCCGGCAGCGAGACGTAAACCGCGAGACCATTATACAGTCCCAGTTCGACAAATTAGTCGACCAGTGAGAAGCCCATGACGGATCCAGTGCCGCAGGCCAAAAACTCAAACGGCCACCCCGTCGCCCCGGCAGGAGCGGAGTGGATCGTGGAGCACGCCGAGCGAGGACCGCTGGGAAACTTCGCGGTGGGCCTCGCCCACGAAACGCCTAACCTGTTCAAAGGCTTCAAAGTCTCACCGGATAGCATAGCCAAAAAACCTCTCCGCACGCGCGTTGCGCGGTTGCTGAGTCACCGCCCCGACCTGCTGAGCGTCTTGCTGGAACAGTGCCCCGGGCCGTGGACGGAAGCAGCGCGGGCACTTGCAGAATGGACTCCTGAGCAAGTCCGCAAACGCTGGCGCGCCTTGACCCGAGCGCACGGAACTCCGCTAATTCCACTGGCCATGATCCTGTCCAACGAGAAACCCGTCGCCGCTCGCGGCCGGCGAACGCTGGCCCGCGCCAACCTGTGGCAACCAACGGTCAAGCTCACCCCTAAAACGGAAGATTCCAAGCATCTTGCCCCTCTCCGTATTCTCCTGCCGCCGGCGCAGCCCCGAAATCAGTCGCAAGCCGTACCGTCTGCTCCCAAATCAGCCGCATCCAAACAGGACGCCAAGCTGCGCCAAGCACTCGAAAAAGCCAAGACGCAACTTAGCGACGTCCGCAATCAAGCGGCACAAAAGCAACAAGCGTTCGAAAACGAATTGCGCTCTGCGCAAAAGCAACTGCACGAATGTCGGCAAAGGTTGCACGGCCTCCAAACCGACCGGGAAAAAGAGGTCCTGCGCCGAATCCAACTCTATCGCCGCAATGTGCTCGGCATCCATGAAAATCCCGCACGGGCAACCCCCAATAATTCTCTCCCGCACGACACGCTGGTCAATCAAGCCGACCAGTTGCTCGAAGAACAAGCCAGCCTCGACGAGAAATATGGTACGCGCGCACGACTCAGACAACAACTCGACCAAACGCGAACTCGCCTGGAACGACTCGAAGAAGCCGCCGCCAACAGCTTGGCACCCCACCCCGAACTCGCGCGCACGCGCAAACTACTGACCAACCACCTGAGCGATATCGAAGAAACGCTAGGCACCGATTGGGACGAAGCGCCCGAACCCGCCCGCTCCTTTCTCCGACAAATTCAAACCATCCCCGCGGACGAACATGCCGATAAAATGCTCGACGCCATCCTGGACACCCTCGAGCGCCCGACCATTCGCGCCATGCTTCGGCCGGCTTGGATGCGCGAACTGCGCATCGCCGCAGAAAAAAAACGCGAAACCTGCAAGACCATTCATAATGAGCGAATCGCCGCACTGACCGAAGCCAACGACCCGGAACAAACCGCCGCACCTCAACCGCCAAAAGAAATTTTCAACATCGCCAGAGAACTGCACCAGACCAACCCAGCCAAGCTGCAAATCTTTGTGGACGCCTATAACGTGCTTCTCGACGAAGACGGCAACGAACGCATCCACCTGCCCGCGGCGCGCCGCTCCCTCGAACAAAAATGCCGCAGACTATTGCCGAATCTTCAACGAATTGAATTGGTCTACGACGGGGTGGACGCCGTCGAAACCCGCGAGCTAGACGGCAACATCGTCAAATCCTTCGCCCCAAAACGCAGCGAAGACCAAAATGCCGACAATCAGCTGATCGCCAAATTGCAGCAGCCGCCGCCGGACAAGCAAACCCGCCGATGGATGGTCACCAGCGACTACGGCCTGCGAGCACGAGCTCAAAACCTCTGCGACGCCTTCGTCGAATCACAAACCTTTCAGCAATTCCTCAATAACCAATGAGCAACAACAGACACGTGACCACTGAACTCCGAATGATGA
>JBMCIU010000035.1:0-9894 GCA_048616755.1 Verrucomicrobiota bacterium | reverse complement strand
CCGGCAGGAATGCCGAAGCTACGGGGACTCCGGCAGGAATGCCGAAGCTACGGGGACTCCGGCAGGAATGCCGAAGCTACGGGGGCTGCGCCGGTTGGGAAAACCGGCGTGGTGTGCATCCGCTTGCCGCCCCTATCCATTTCCTTTTTGTGAGTCAGAGTCGCCTGCATGATGGGACGCATCGTGGGGCGGCTCTTCGGTTTTCTCGGCGTTGTTGTCGCGGGCATTGTTGTGTGTAAGTGAATCGAGCGTTCCGTCCCATTCGACGGGGACGTGGTGTTTTTTGCTGCTGTTGCAGTCTTTGCAGCACGGCACGACGTTGCTTCGGGTCGATCGCCCGCCCCGGCTAACGGGGACGCGGTGGTCCATGGTCAGGTCGGCCGGAGGAACGGATTGGCCGCAGTATTCGCACGTTCCGCGTCCGCGGATGTTTTTCCACCACTGCGAGCGCCGCAACTCGCGGGCTTTGGCGCGTTCGCGGCGCACGTGCTCTTCGTCGACGGGGCCGAACGGGCTGTCGGGAATGTCCGGAATTTCTGTCACAGTGGGAGGGGTGTTTGCTGCCGGTTATTTTTGTGCGAGCATTTGGTTGATGCTTTTGGCGGCGATTCGTCCCTGTCCCATGGCCAGGATGACGGTTGCCGCGCCGAGGACGATGTCGCCGCCTGCAAAGATGCCGGGAACGTTGGTTTTGCCGCTTTCGTCGGCGAGAATATTGCCCCACTTGTTGGTTTCCAACGCGGGGGTGGTTTGTTTGATCAGCGGGTTGGAGTCGTTGCCGATGGCGACGATGGCGGTATCCACGTCCATCTCGAATTCGCTGCCTTCGATGGCGACGGGGCGTCGGCGTCCGGAATCGTCGGGTTCGCCGAGTTCATAGCGAAGACACTCCATGGCGCGCAGACGGTTGTTGCCGTCGTCAAGGAAACGTTTGGCGTTGACTAGGACGTGGAACTGTACGCCTTCCTCCTTGGCGTGGGCGACTTCTTCGACGCGGGCGGGCATTTCCGCCTCGGTGCGCCGGTAGACGATGTGCACCTCTTCCGCGCCCAGGCGCAGTGCCGTGCGTGCGGCGTCCATGGCGACGTTGCCGCCGCCGAGCACGGCGACCCGCTTGGATTCGGCGATGGGTGTGTGCGCCTTGTCGCGCTCGTAGGCGCGCATGAGATTGGCCCGCGTCAGGTACTCGTTCGCGGAAAAGACGCCGACCAGGTTCTCGCCTTCGATCAGCATGAAGCGCGGCAGCCCGGCACCGGTGCCGATAAAGATGGCGTCGAAACCGTCCTTCTCCAGCAGGTCGGTGAGTTTGCGGGTGCGCCCCACGACGAAGTTGGGCTGCAGTTCGACGCCCATGCCGCGCAGCGTGTCGATTTCCTCGTTGACGATGGCCTTGGGCAGCCGGAATTCGGGTATGCCGTACATCATGACGCCGCCGAATTTATGAAACGCCTCGAAGATGCTGACGTCGTGTCCTTCGCGTCTCACGTCGGCGGCGCAGACCAGGCTGGCCGGTCCGCTGCCGATAACGGCCACTTTTTTGCCGGTGCCGTGCGCGACGGTGGGGGGTTTGACGTTGCCGTGCTCGCGTTCCCAGTCGGCGGCGAAGCGTTCGAGGCGTCCGATGGCGACGGCTTTGTCGCGGTCTTTGAGTGCTTTGCCGACGGTGCAGGGTTCCTGGCATTGGGTTTCCTGGGGGCAGACGCGCCCGCAGACGGCCGGCAAGAGGCTGTTTAGCTTGATGATTTGGGCGGCGCGGTCAAATTCGCCGTCGGCAATGGCTTTGACGAAGGCGGGGATATCGATTGCGACGGGACATCCGGACACGCATGGGGCGTTTTTGCACTGCAGGCAGCGCATGGCTTCCAGGCGCGCCTGTTCGGGCGAATATCCCAAGGCGACCTCGCTGGTATTGCGAGCGCGCGCATCGGGTTTCTGCGTCGGCATTTCCTGGGCTGGGATGGCCATTCGCTCCTTGGGCTTGAGCGGCTCTGAGCGGCTTAGGATCTCGTCCAGTCTTTCTTTTGCCTCCTGCTGCAGTTGTTCGGCGGTAGGGTGGCTCAT
The DNA here is from genome assembly GCA_048616755.1 of Verrucomicrobiota bacterium. Classification (GTDB taxonomy): domain Bacteria; phylum Verrucomicrobiota; class Lentisphaeria; order Oligosphaerales; family CAZSBQ01; genus CAZSBQ01. Next base: position 7,833 of record JBMCIU010000035.1, on the reverse strand, counting down.
AATGATTTCCTCGTGGTTGGGGTGCCCGGGATCGGTCGAATGTCCGGCGGGGGGTTATTCGTGATGTGCCTGTTTCTCGGCGGATGAGAGTTTGCAGTCCGACTCTTCGAGGTGTTCCTCCAAGTCGGCCTGCTCATGGTGTTTGTAGGCGCCAAGGCGAGCTATCATTTCATCAAAATCGACTTTGTGGCCGTCAAATTCGGGGCCGTCCACGCAAGTGAACTTGGTTTCGCCGCCCACAGTTACTCGACAACCGCCGCACATGCCCGTTCCATCGATCATGATGGTGTTCAGCGATACCATGGTGTGTACGCCGTAGGGGCGGGTGGTTTCCGCGCAGAACTTCATCATTATCGGCGGACCGATGGCCACGGCCAAGTCTGGCTTCGGGCTTTGTTCGCAGATTTCTTTGAGCGGTTCGGTGACCAGGGCCTTGCGTCCGTAGCTGCCGTCGTCGGTGCAGACGATCAACTCGTCGGACAGCGCCTTCATGCGGTCCTCGAGGATGATCAGATCCTTGGAGCGCGCGCCCAGGATGGTGATAATGCGGTTGCCGGCTTTTTTGAGCGCTTGGACGATCGGGTGCAGGGGGGCTGCGCCGATGCCGCCGCCCACGCATACGCAGGTGCCGAAGTTGTCGATGTGCGTCGGGGTTCCCAGCGGGCCGACGATGCCCTCGATCTCCTCGCCCGGCGCCAGTTCGGCCAGGTGTGTGGTGGTGTGCCCCACGCGCTGAAAAATTAACGTGATCGAGCCTTCGTCGGAATCGGCGTCGGCAATGGTCAACGGGACCCGTTCGCCGTACTCGGTGTCGACTTGCACGATGACGAACTGACCGGGTTGCCGCTCTTCGGCGATCAGCGGCGCGTGTACCCGGACCAGAAAGACATCCGTACTGAGTTGTTCCTTGTGCAGAATTTTTGCCATTGTGCTTTTCCTGGGTTTATCTTGTTGCTCGTTATTAGCGTACAAATGGAAATGTACCCTGTTGCGCGCCGGTCTCAACACGTCCGGGCCTATTATGCCGTCAATTGTCGGGCGGCTTCCTCCAAGTCCCTGTAGTGCACCATGCGTTCGAAGTCGAATAACGTGTTGAACGCCCGGTTGGTGGTTTGTATGTCCGCCTCCTCAAGAGCGGCGGCCGGGTTCAGCCCGCCTGCTACAATCATGGCGGTCCGACCGTCCGGAACCGGAAAGCCCAGCAGCGGCTGATTCGGTTTGCCGATTGTCAATATGCCGCCAAGACCGGCAGTGTGCAGGCTGTCACGCAACTCGAGAACATCCTCGAGCGCGGAACTGGGAAATTCTCGAAAGCTGGCGCCAATTCGTCCGCGGTTGCGCATCAGTACGCCGCGGACATCGATCAGCCCCGCTTTGATAAAAATCTCCAAAGGATCCAGCGAGGTGCCCTCGTAGAAAATCACGTCGGTGAAGCGTTCGGGGCGCTGGTTGCGCATCTCGAGCACGCCGCCGAACCGCGATACGGTCGGTATGCGATGGCTCAAAAATACGCCGTTGACCGTGATGCTGCAGATTGTTCCCAGACCCACGTTGCCGGGCGGAACCGCCGTGTCCCCCACGCGCGTCCCAGAGGGGAACAGGGCAACGTATTCGCCCATCCCAAGTCCGCCCGCCAATACCGGGACCATCTCGCGCACAGACCGGCGCAGCTGGTTCGCCGGTACGATTGTCAAATTCAACACCACGCGTCCCGTGCGAGCCGCTAAATCAAAACTCATTTCCCAGCTCAGCGTATCCACGCGCGCAGCCGTGAACCCCACCCGATCCGAAATTAGGCTGTCCTCAATTTCGGCTTGGCCCCGCGGCGTGATCGAGCGACCGCCGTTGCGACCGCGACGCGCGTGCTCGACCAGCCCCTCGTTCTCCATCTCCGTTAAATACATGCGAATCGTGCGCGCACTCGGATTGAACCCGAATGCCTGAAGCTCCTCGGCCAGCTGCGCGCTGCCGACCGCGCTCTCAGCATCGCGAAGACTGCGCAAAATCGCCATCTTGATTTTTTCGTCTATGTGTGCCATGAGTACGGGTACTTTAATCGAAATCCGCGCGAATACAATGCAGGGAAATGGCGTAAATGCCAAAAAGAGGCCGCGATCATCCTGCCGTCGATCAAGGCTGAAACTGATTACCTGGCGGCGATATGCAGCGCAATCCTCGAAAATTCGAGCCTGTAGCCGAATTGTTTTTGATAATGGCAATGGTTTGCCAAAGACGGCTTGCACCTTTCTTCAGACCGTTTATAGTGGCGACAAGTTGCCATTTACTGTGGCGTGTGCGGGCTTTACGGACGCCCGCCGAATCAAAGTGTCGCCCGCGGTACGGGCGCGAACCAGAAGGAGAAGTTCAATGGCGTATGTTGATGATGTAATGAAGAAGGTTCAGCAGCGGGATCCCAGCCAGCCGGAATTCCACCAGGCGGTGCACGAGGTTCTCGAATCGCTCGCCCCGGTTGTTGAGCGCCACAAGGTGTACCAGGAACATCGCATTCTGGAGCGCATTGTCGAGCCCGAGCGCATGCTCATGTTCCGCGTTCCGTGGATGGACGACAAGGGTGTCGTGCAGGTCAACCGCGGCTACCGCGTGCAGTTCAACAGCGCCCTCGGTCCCTACAAGGGCGGCCTGCGCTTTCATCCCAGCGTGAATTTGAGCATCCTCAAGTTTCTCGGTTTCGAGCAAATCTTCAAAAACGCTCTGACGACGTTGCCGATGGGCGGCGGCAAGGGCGGGTCCGACTTTGATCCCAAGGGCAAAAGCGACCAGGAAGTCATGCGCTTTTGCCAGAGCTTCATGACCGAGCTTTACCGGCATATCGGCGGCGACACGGACGTTCCCGCCGGCGACATCGGTGTGGGCGGTCGCGAGATCGGCTTCATGTTCGGCCAGTACAAGCGGATTCGCAACGAGTTCGTCGGCGTGCTTACCGGCAAAGGATTAAACTGGGGCGGCTCGCTGATCCGTCCGGAAGCCACCGGCTACGGCGCAACCTACTTCGCGCAGAACATGCTGGCCACCCGCGGCGACTCTCTCGAGGATAAAATCTGCGCGGTCTCCGGCTCCGGAAACGTCGCCCAGTACACGGTCGAAAAGGTCAACGAACTCGGCGGAAAGTGCGTTACGCTCTCCGATTCGGGCGGAACCATCTACGATCCGGCAGGCATCGACGAGGAAAAGCTGGCCTACGTCATGGAACTCAAGAACGTGCGCCGCGGCCGCATCCGCGAATACGCGGACAAATTCAAGGGGGTCGAGTACCGCGACGGCGCCCGCCCGTGGAGCGTCAAGTGCGACTGCGCGTTCCCGAGCGCCACGCAGAATGAAATCTCCGCCGAAGACGCCCAGACGCTGGTCGACAACGGCTGCACCCTCGTGTCCGAGGGGGCCAATATGCCAACCGAGCCAGGCGGCGTGGAGATCTTCCTCAAAAACAACGTCCTGTACGGACCGGGCAAGGCCGCCAACGCCGGCGGAGTCGCCACCTCCGGACTGGAAATGAGCCAGAACGGCCTGCGTCTCAGCTGGAGCCGCGAAGAGGTTGACGAGCGGTTGCGCGGCATCATGAAGGCCATCCACGACAGTGCCTTCTCGGCCTCGGAAGAATACGGCCAGACCGGCAACTACGTGCTCGGCGCCAACATCGCCGGCTTCGTTAAAGTTGCCGACGCCATGCTCGACCAGGGCGTCGTCTAAAACTGATCGCATCCCAAAGTCAAAAATCCCCCGCTTTGCCGGGGGATTTTTTTTGTCGCCCAAAATTTCCAAGCCGTAAAGCCGTGGTGCAAATGTCCGAGATGTTGAATTTGCGGAAGACTTCGCGGTGCCGAATTGGCCTTTGGGCTGAAAACCCGCACCACTGTCAGCCCGTGGTCTGCGATCCTGCTGAAAGTAGGCCGATGCTGAGGCGGCGCTTGAAGGGGTCAAACATTGATGAATGCGTCATCCTTAACCCTAACGGGGCACGTGGAACAGCAATCCCGAACCCGGGGTGTTTGTCGCGATGTCACAGAGAAGGCTCATTCGGAGTCTTTTGCCACCCACACATCGTTGCTTTGGTGCGCGCGCGAACCACCGACGATGCGCTGCTCGGAATCGACGAGAACCAGGAACGCCCGTCGCGGATGCGGCACAAGCCCGGCATCGTGACAACGAAACGACCAGAATTGCCAGATTGAGTCCGCCAGGCGAAAGCGGGTTTCGTAGTTCTGAGCGCGAAACGCGGGCGCTGTCTGCAGGTACAGAACCACGCTTTTGGACGCATGTCGCTTCGCATGCACGGATTTCGCAATTTTACCGCCCACGCGGTGCTGCTGCACATTCAGCCATTGAACAAATGTCATCAGAAGCGGCTTAATTTCATCCGGACTCGCGGCGGGGGCGGGAGCAAATTTGATTGCGGACTCCGCACTGAACTCGCCGTCTGGCAGGAATGGATTTGCCTGCGAAGCACTCCCGCTTTCTCTGTTTTCATGTCCGTCCTCACCGCCAGGCGAGTCGTCCCTTTCTTCCGTCGCGCCAGTGGAGGCAATCTTGCGCCCGCGGCGAATTTCCTCCCTGACTCGCACCTGTTCGAGTTGCCGGGTAGTGCGCCCCAAATCCCGCAAAGCCAGTATCCGTGCCGCCTGTTCCGGGAAGAAGCGCACACGCTCCCTTGCTGCCATCGCCTGGATGGGGATTTGTATGACACCATGTTTCAAGCGCGCCGAAATTGCGCCTTTGCCGGCAGACTCCAGGCGGCCCTCCTCGGTTTGTCCGTTCGAAAATCGAAAGTTGTACGCGTGTCCAATCCGCGGCTTCCGCAGGCGCTGCAGATGGATGTCGCAAAGCGCTTCGTACATCCGCTCCATTTCGGTTTTCTCCACCAGTTTGTCCGGAATCCGCGGCATGGAGTCGGCGGGTTCGGGAATGGAATTCGCATTGGATGTTGCTCGCCGCGGGTTCTCCGGTGCTGGGGCTTCGCCGGTGTTGCCCGCCCCCTCCCGTTGCTGCGTTGACAAGGACGGGGCTGAGTTGTCACCCCGCAATTTCCGGTTCGTCTGCCAGTTGCCTTTGTCGTCGGATGAAGCTGTTTTGCCGCTTGCGGATATGCGTCTTGGCTTATCGTTCGGCAGCAGTAGGCCATTCGCCCAGCCCGAAAAGGGCCCCCGACTGTTCAAAACCGCAGCGGTAACTGACATTACCGCCAACCATACAAATAATCGGAGCAAAATTTTCATCTCAGCGCCTCATTCGAATTTGGATGATAACCGGAGTCAATCCCTTGTTTTCCATTCGCTGCCTGCCCGCGGCGGGCATGCGCTCCAGCAGCGGTTCGATATCAGCCGCCGCCCGCTCCGGAAAACGCACGTCTGAAACATGCAGACGTTGAGAGGCTTCATAATAGGTGTGATTCGGGCGATTCAACCGCTCGTCGCTGCCTAGGCACTTCACCGATTCAACAGCAATCTCCGCATCAAATTGGTGCCAAAAAGCACACTTTTCGCCGGGAACGCCAAAAAGAGCCAAGTCAACACTTACCTCCGTTCCGTCTCCGTCCCCGTCGCCCCTCGACGGCAACCTGAGCGAATGCACGTCACCCGACGGATAGGATACCCCGCCTATGCCATTAAACTCGTACGTGATCGAATGCCCGCCGCTTCCGGAATCCGCCGCCCCAGATTCAACGATTAGCAGGGCGTAGGTCGCCTTATTTTCATGCTTGCCCCAATCCGGTAATTTGCATTCCACCCGCTGCCACTTGCCCGCCGTTAAGTGTACATCATACGTCCGCGTTCCAAAGACTAATTTCAGATGCGGACGCGCGGCGCCTCCGCCCCAAGAGATACTCCCTACTTCCGGGTTACCCTCTTCCACATGCGGATACACCCAAAAACTCAAAATGCCCATTCTGGCTGCACGGTGCCGTTGGACATTGAGAATTGCCCCCTCGCCAACCGCCGTGTTTTTCTTTGTTGGGTCCACTTTCAGGTAAAAACTCTTGTCATTCAGCGGCGTCACATACTCCGCCTCGCCAACTTGCCCGCGCGTGCCTTCCCGAATGTCGATGTTGTAGCAGGCGCAGAGCGGTCTAAGGGTATGCGAAAAGGGTGGATACGTCTGCATCTGAGTAAATCGCCCTACCGGAGCATCCGCAATGCGAACAGCCCCGCTATCGAATGTAGGCGACGGCCCCAAATCCTCCCCCCCTTTTTCTGGGCGGGGAAATGTCCCCCCCTTCCGACACAGACGCAGAAAGGCCGCTTCCATGAATTCCAGCTCAATCTCGAACAAACCCCGTTTCTCCCCGTTAAGAGGAATGTCCACCGTTCGGCGCTCCATTTCCATGTGCCGGTCGTACTCCTTCCCGCCGCCAAGCCGATTTTGCGGTATCAGAACATTATAGTTTTCCGGAATGACCTCGCGGATAATCTGAACATCCGTCGGCCCATGCCAGGGAACCGACATGCGAAGCATGCATCGACCCGAAAAATATCGAGGCACAACCATCAAACTTGCCGAATCCGCAGAGTGCTCCACGCCCACCGCCGCCACAGACCAGGGGCTGGAATCGGAATCTTCTTGAGTCGCGTTCACGTGCAAGCGGCGCCGCTCGCCCTGTATCAACATCGCCAACTGCCTAAGCCCTGCCGTCGGCGGATAGGGTCGACCTGTAAACGGATTGAACAGTATCCCCGGATGGGACAAGTTCTGGAGCGCAACGTACCCGCCTCCGGTCTCGTAGTACCCAACCGCCTGGTTTAGCAGTTCGTCAATGTACTGTTCAGCCCTCGCCACCCCAAGGCGGTGCCCCGGTACATACCATCGAACCGCAATTGTATCCGGAAGCGGCTGCTCGGACTCGAGCAGTCGTCGCATTTCGCCGGCAGGAAATTCGTGCACTCTGGTTGCGGACCTCAGCCGTTTCCCAACGGAAGCGCCGCCCTCGCCCCGCCCCATCAAAAACGGACGGACCTTGGGAGGAAGTCGTTCCAACCCGAGAACCTCGAAATCCAGGGCGTTGCGCAACGGCGCCGCCTCTTCAATCCACAGCGCGTCGAAAATTAGCGTGCTCTCGCCGATGTTGCGGATCGTTAGAGTATTCTCAAAATCCTCCAGCCAAACCGCAGGAATCAGCGCGCGCAGCAACAGGTCGCGCTTCGGGATAGAACGGCGCCATATCATTCTGTCGTTAAACTTAATCTCCAGAGAACCATGAACCAAGCGCTCGATAATACGCGCACGCAAAACCAAATCCCGACGCTCATATTCCGGCAAATACACTACTACCGTCTGCCCCGGGCGCAATCTCTGCGGTAGCTCGCGGGTTAGCCCGTCTTCAACATGAACCTGAAGAACATCGCGCTCTCGATCCTCCAAAAGATCGTACTCGTGCCGACCCAGCGGCGAATACCGATGACTCGGAAACCCATCCAGACGCCCCGACTGAAAAACCACACGCCGCGAAGCGGGACGGAGCAAAGGCGGACGCAAATGATCATGCGTCGGCAGCGCATCCTCGGCAAGCTCCTCTCCGCCCATGGAACCCTCTTCCGCGATCCCTTCTTTCTCCTGATCTTTCTTCTCCTCTTCCTCCAACTCCATTCCTTTTTCCGGGGCGAGGGACCGACCCTCCCCGGACTCGAGGGTTGACGTTATCGCCGAACCGTCCCGTCCCGGTTTCGTTCCCGGCGCCTCGTTTGCGCCGGGCCAGCTCGATTCCACAGATTGCCCACCCGCACCAGACAACAACCCCCGTCGCTCCGCAATTATCGCAACCGCAACAACCGTAAGAAGCATTGGCAGCACGCAATCAACCAGCAGAAATCCAAACACGGAAAA
>JBMCIU010000034.1:0-9998 GCA_048616755.1 Verrucomicrobiota bacterium | reverse complement strand
TCTCAGGGTCGCGCCAAGTCTGCGGGGACAAGCTCCGTGGGGTCTCTTCTCAGGGTCGCACCAAGTCTGCGGGGACAAGTCCCGTGGGGTCTCTTCGGGGGCGTCGCCAGTTCGACGGGAGCCTCCCCCTCCAGGGCGTCAAATCGGAGTGACACGTCCGTCGTTTTTTAATTGTTTGACCTACGCGCGAAAGGTGTCGACAAATTCCCTGAGCTTGTCGGTGTCGACTCTTCGCCGGTAGAGCGGTTGCCGGTCGTCGCGATAGGTCGCAATATTGTCTTCGAAAACCGTTCTGTCAGGATTTCGGTATATGACTCCGACCGGATATGGCTCGGCTTCCAAAGCCTTCGTCATCGCGGCAGCGCGGTCCTCCGGATTGTAGTCGTCGCCGAGTTTATAGATATTTTTTTTAAACCAGCCGAAGGTGTTGACTTTGTTAAATGACACGCAGTGCTGAAAAATATCGACCAGAGCATAGCCGGGGTGTTCGATCGCCTGCCGGATCATCTCGCGAGTGAACTCGACATCCCCGCAGAAGGTGCGGGCGACGAACGAGGCATTGAGCCCGATTGCGGTCGTGATCGGATTGAAGGGGGTTTCGAAAACCCCGTTGACCTGAACCGGCGTCTCGAATCCCGGCCGGCTTGTGGGCGACGCCTGCCCCTTCGTCAACCCGTACACCATATTGTTGTGAACCAGGTGGGCAATATTGGGATTCCGCCGAATGGCGTGGATGAAGTGATTGCCGCCCTCGCCGTACATGTCGCCGTCGCCGCCGACGGCTACTACGGTCAAATCCCGGTTGGCGGCTTTAATGCCGGCCGCCGCGGGAAGCGTGCGTCCGTGCAGGCCGTTGAACACGTTGGTCCGCAGGTAATGAGCCGTCTTGGGGGCCTGACCGATTCCCGAGGCGACAACCAGATTCGCCGGATCAATGTTCAGCTCACTCAAGGCTTGCTTGAGGGCGTCCAGTATCTTGAAGTTGCCGCAGCCTGGACACCAAGCGATATCAATGTTTTCAAGGTCGTATGCGACTGTATCCATGCTATGCCTCCTGCGCAAAATGGTTTCTCAATGCCGCCTCTACCTCTTCCGCGGAAAACGGCATGCCGTTGTACTTGCGGATGCCGGCGTCGGCGTCGGCGTCGGCGTGCAGCTTTAACAGTTTGGCGAACTGGCCGGTGGCGTTGTTTTCTAGCACAACGAGTTTTTCGGCGCGCTTGAGCAACTCTGCCGTGCCGGGCGGCAGCGGGTACACCTGCTGAAAGTGCAGCAGCGCGATGTCGTCGCGATCTATCGTCTCGAGGGCCTCCTGTACAACTCGCAATGTAGAACCCCACGCGACCACGAGATTGGGAGCATCCTCCCGGCCGGTGTATTCTGGCGGAATTGCGGAGTTCGCAATGAGATCGAAGCGTTTGAGTCGTTTGTCGACCATTTGGGTGCGCATCTGCAGGTCCTCGGTGATGTGCCCTTCCTCGTCGTGCTCGTCGCTGTCCAAGCATACTACGCCGCTGCCGTGTCCGGGGACTCCGCGTGGCGAGAGGCCGTTCTCGGTCAGCGTGTAGCGGCGGTATTCGGCGTCGGTTTTGGCAATGCACGGCTCGGGGGGCCGGTTCGGCAGATCCAAATTTGTCACGTTGCAGTAGGAATCCACGAGAAACTGGTCGGTCAGGATAATCACCGGCACCTGCAGTTGGTCGGCGAGATCAAAGGCTCGTCGGGTCAGATCGAAGGCCTGCTCCGGCGATCCGGGTGCCAGGAGGATGCGCGGAAACTCGCCGTGTCCGGCGTAGACCGCCAGTTCCAAATCACCCTGTTCGGTGCGGGTGGGCAATCCCGTCGCCGGGCCGGGTCGCTGCGCCAGATGAATGACCATCGGACTCTCTAACATGCCCGCCAAGCTCATGCCCTCGCACATCAGGGCAAATCCGCCGCCGGAGGTGGTCGCCAGAGCGCGCCCGCCTGCAAACCAAGCCCCCAGTCCCATGTTGATGGCGGCGATCTCGTCTTCGGCCTGCTCCACGGCGATGCCGAATTTGTCGGCGTGCTGAGCCAGAAAAACCAAGACGCTTGTCGAGGGGGACATCGGGTAGGAACCGACAACGTTGCATCCACCGGCGATGGCCCCCAGCCCCACCGCTTCCGCGCCGGTGAGCAACAGATCCGAAGAGCGTGCCGAGTCGGAGCGCACAGTCGCCTTCACTTTCCCCTTTTGCACCAAATCGCGTCCTTCGGCGGCGCCGGCCTGTGCCGCATCGACATTTCCCTGCCGGACATCTGTTCCTTTGGCGGCAAACTTTTCCTTCAGGACATCCCGGAGCAAGTTTTCTTCGACATCCAAAATACCGAGCACCAGTCCGGCGGCCGCGCTGTTGGCGTAGAGTTTGCTGCCGGCATCGTTCCCCAAGTCCGTGAACGAAACGATGGCGCACTGTCTGTCTGACAACGTTCCATCCTCGCGTGCCTGTTCAAGAACCTCGGCAGCGCCCACAACAAGCGTGTCCGCGGAGATCCGACTGCGCAAGTGGCTCACCGCAGCGGCATTCAGCGCGATGAGCAAATTAATGCGATCGACGTGGCACCCCACCGGTTTCGAGGAAACGCGCAGTTCGGTCGAATTGCAGCCTCCCCGAATGCGCGACATCACCTCCTTAGTGGCAAACACGTTGTATCCCTGACGCTTAAGAACATGAGTCAACAGACCCTCCAAGGTCTTGATGCCCTGTCCTGCGCCGCCGCACAACACCACGACGAAATCGGAGCTTTCCTTGCTCATTGCTCACCTCTGCTGTATGACTGCTATGAGAATTCGGATGTCAACAATACAGCGCTCAACCGTAGACGCAAGGGGAAAAATTTCAATCTGTAAATTCCTGTCGGCGTCGTTCTTGCGCGCAAACCTTCGATACGGCTTGTCAAGCGGCAATCGGCCATAATAGTAATGGGCGTGCGCGCCACGGTCTGGCGTCACCCCGCTCGGCAACAGGAACTTTTCCTGTGCACGGGTGACAAAACAACATTTCAACCAAACGATCCCCTGATGAACGAGGTAAAATGATGAACTCACTAAAAATGCGCGCGTCGCTGACCGCAACTCTGATGCCGATTGTCGCTTTTGCTCAAACCGGCGAAAACGCAAGCCAAAAAGTGGAACTCAACACCTTCCGGGACGTTCTGGCGGCGGGCGGCTGGCCGATGGACGTTCTGATCCTGCTGTCAATCCTCGCCATCGCTCTGGTCGTTTTCTTTCTGCTGTCGCTGCGCTCCCCGGTTCTGCACCCGCGCGCCTTCATGCGCCAAGCCGAAAACGCCGCCATGGAAGGGGATGTGGAAGCCCTGCAATCCATCTGCGAGCGCAGCAGTTGCGCCGCCGCCCGCGTGCTCAAGGCGGCCTGCGAGCACATGCTGCCGGACATGGGCGGAGACTACGCTATTGTTCGCGACGCCATTGAGGACGAGGGCGCGCGCCAGGCAGGTGTCTTGTGGCAGCGAATTCAGTATCTGATGGATATTGCGGTCATCGCCCCGATGGTTGGATTGCTGGGGACCGTGCTGGGCATGCTGGACTCCTTTGCGGGCATGAACATGGAGGTGGGCGGCGTGAATCCGATTTCGTTGTCCGGCGGCATATCCAAGGCGCTGGTCACGACAGCGGGCGGATTGGTTGTCGGCATTGCCGCGATGGTCTTATACTCGCTGTTTCGCGGCCGGGTGAACCGTCTTGTTTCGGGGCTGGAAACGGCCACGAACGAAGTTCTCCGCCTCTACATACGCAACCGAAACAGCACCTCTGCCGGGGAGGTCTCATGAATTTCCGCAAAAACCTCCAAACGCGCGATCCGGGCTTCCCGCTGGCCCCGATGATTGACATCATGTTCCTGCTGGTGATCTTCTTCATGGCCTCGGCCATCTATTCGCATTGGGAGACCAAGATCGGCATTACCGTGCCCACTGCGGATTCTTCGGTGCAAGGCGCGCGCCAGCCGGGTGAAATCATCATCAACCTCGCCAAGGACGGAGAAATGGTTATTAATGGCGTGGTTACTCCACCCAACCGACTGAAAAATCTGCTTGGCCACGTGGCCGAACGTTTTCGCGAACAACCTGTCATCATCCGTGCCGACGCGGACACGCCGCATCGTGAAGTGGTCAAAGTCTTGGATATATGCCGTCAAGTGGACATCTGGAATGTGGCCTTCGCCACCCTCCCGGACAAGTCGGAAGAATAATGGCCCACAAGACTGCCGATCAACTCGCGAACGATCTGTCAGTGAGAAAGAAAAAGAGAAACAGGATGGCTGACTTTCGCCAATACACGAAACTTTCGCCCCGAACCGAGCAGCTCGCGTTGGCGTGCCTCGCCGTCCTGCTCTGTTGCATGCAGACGCAGCCCCTGCAAGCGCAAAATGACGACACGCCGTCTCTTTCACCATCTTCCGCACCCGATGCAGCCGACGATGCCACGCCCGCGGAAAAACTCCGCTTTGCCAACGGCCTGCTGGCGCGCGGTTTTCACGATATGGCCAAAGCCGAGTTCCGCGCTTTCCTGCGCGCCTTTCCCAAACACTCGGAGGCCCCCGCCGCCATGTTCGGCATCATCCAGTGCTGTCGTGCCCAAGAGGACATGGATGCCACAGTGAGCCGGATCCGCGAGTTTCGCAAGCGCTGGCCAGACCACGAGCTTGTTCCCAAGCTGCACCTGTGGGAAGGTGAAACCCTCATTCGACAGGGAAATCTCGCCCAGGCCGAAGACACGCTGAAAAAACTGCTGGGCGAGGAGGATTCGGTGATTCGCGAAGCCGCTCTGTACTTCATCGGCGAAGCCACCATGCGCCGGGGCGCGGAGGAAAAAGCCCTGGCCGTGTACCGCAAATTGGCCGACCATTCCTTTGACGACACCCATCAATATCGACCGTACGCCGTCTACGCTCTGGGCGCCCATGCCCAGCACCGCGGCGACGTGGACACCGCCCAGCGCATGTTCCGCCGTCTGGCCGATGGCGAACCCGTGCCGTCGTCCCTCCAGGAAGAGAGCCTCTATCGGTTAGCGCAATCCCTCTTCCGCCAGGAAAACTTCGCCGAAGCCATCGTCCACTATGAAAGCCTGCTGGTCGAATTCCCCGAGGGACGATTCGCTCGCGAAGCCCGCAAACGCCGCCTGTGGGCGCACTATCAACTCGAAAATTTTGAAAAAGCCGCGGATTTAGCCTCCCAATGGCGCGAACGCTACAATACCTTCGACCACGAGGTGCTTTTCATTCATGCCGCCAGCCTGATGACCCGCGAGCAGCATAGCGAAGCCCGCAAATTGTTTGCTAAACTCGGCCAGTCCGAACAAGTCCCCAAAGAATACCGACGGTCCGCACGCTATCAACACATCTTCTGCGCGCTCAAACTCGACGATTTTAGCGAAGTCCGCACTCTTGCCAAAGCATTTCTCGACGACTTTCCCGACGCTCCGGAGCGCATCGACGTGCAGTTTTTCCAGGCGCGCGCCGCCGCCGAAACCGACAATCACAAACAGGCTGCCCAAGTCTTCGTCGCGCTCTTGGACGAAACCCCGGATAACTGGGAGTATCGTCCCGAAGCTGTGAACCTGCTCGCCGACGCCTACGCCGAACTCGGCCAGGCCGACAAGCAAACTCAACTTCTTCGCGCCGAATCCCAAAAAGGCGGCAAATGGGCGGCGCGATGGCTGCTGGAGGCCGCCGAAACCGAACGCGAAAACGGCAACCGAGAAGCCGCCATACGCGACCTCGAAGCGCTCCTCGAAAACTACTCCGACTCCCGCCAAGAGGCCATCGCCGCCACGCTCTACCTCGCCGAACTATATTCCATCGAACAGCGTTTCGACCAGGCCGAAGCCCAAGTCAAAAAACTCCTGGACGAGCAGGAAACCAACGCCATCCGCGGCCGGCTCCACTACCTGCTGGGGTACGTCTACGGCCGGCAGCAAGAACTGGAGCGCGCCGAGGAACAACTGCGAGCCGCGCTTGAAAAAACCACCGCGCCCGAGCTGGTGGGCGAGGCCAAGTCCTTCCTGGTTCACGTTTTGCTCAAACAGGAGAAAACCGACCAGGCATTGGAATTGTTCGCCGAAATCCTCGAAGTTCCCATCGAAAAACGTCAGCAAATGGATGCCGACCTGCTGTTTCGATTGGAAAGAATCTACTTCCAACGCAATCTCTACGATACCTGCCGCGCCCTGTGCAACTGGCTGCGAACCTATCCCGATCCCGACGTGCGCTTTCGTGCCGGAACCCGGCTGGCTGAACTGCACATCGCAACCAAGGAACTCGATAAAGCCAAAAAAATTCTCGGAAACCTGCGCGACGAACAGCAGGAAGCGTTGGCCGACGGTGACGAGCAAGCCGGCGAGCGACTCGGCGCCGTATCATCTCTGCTCGGCGAAGCCGCCATGTTATCCGGCGAAAAGGACCGAGCCGTCACCGCCTTTGAAGAAGCTCTGGGAACTCAAGGCCTGAAACCGGAATTTTCCACCCGCGCACGCTGGGGGCTCGCTGCCATCCTCCATCGTGAAAACCGTCCCGAACAAGCCCTGCGCTATGCCATGAACGCCTTTATACTCGGCGACGATCCCGCCTACACCCCGAAAGCCATGTTCAAAGCCGTGGAAATCCTTGTCGAACTCGACCGCATCGAAGAGGCCCGCACAACCTGGAACGAGCTGCGAACGCGCTACTCCGCCTACGCCGCCCGCCAGGAACAGACCGATGCCGTGCGCGCAATCGCCGGCGATGAGCCCGAAAAAAATTGATGCTTCGGCGCGGCCTGCAAAGGGGGCCGTGCTCGGACGAGTCAGGTCCCGCTCCGGGCGTTCAGGTTGATCGAAGCATCAAGTTCAGTTTCACGGATTCAGGTTTTCGTTTTGTCGAGTATGATAATTTCAGGACTCTTGATCTCTGAACTCAAGCATGAACAGGTTTTTTCCCATCCTTGCGACTGCGGTTTTGTCGTTCGCAGCCGGCCTGGGCTTGCAGGCCTGGTTGCGCAGCGCGGACGCATCGCTAAGCGTGCAGCCGCGCATCCCCCGCCCCGAAACTCAAGGCGATGACGTAGAATCGGGGGAAGAGGCTCTCTCAATCAGCGACACGTTCCACCAAACCCTCTCCGAACACGATCCAACGCCCACCGCCACGCAATGGCCGCAGTTCCGCGGTCCCGACGCCAATAACATTCGCCGCGACACGCCGGCTCTCGTCGACGACTTCTCCGATATCGAGTCCCGAGTCCGCTGGCGCCTGGAATTGGGCGAAGGACACGCCGGCGCCGCCGTCCGCGACGGACGCGTCTACATCCTGGACTACGACGAGGAGCGGCGCGCCGACACCCTCCGCTGCTTTGACTTTCGCGACGGAAGCGAGCTTTGGCGCACCGGCTATCCCGTTTCCATGAAGCGCAACCACGGCTACTCCCGCACCGTCCCGACCGTCACCAAAGACATCGTGGTTACGATAGGGCCCCGCTGTCACGTCCTGGCCTGCGACAGTAAGACCGGCCGCCCCCTGTGGATGCGCGACCTCGCTGCGGAGTTCGCAACTGACGAGCCGCTCTGGTACACCGCGCAATGCCCCCTTGTCGACGGCGACACCGTGGTTCTTGCTCCTGCCGGCGAAGCCGTGTTGATGGCGGGCGTATCACTTCGCACCGGCGAAACCACGTGGACGGTCCCCAACTCGCGGGGATGGAAAATGTCCCACTCATCAGTGATCATCGCCACTCTGCACGACACGCGTCAGTACATCTATGCGGCCGTCGGAGGCGTCGTTGCGGTCTCCGCTGAACCCGACTCGGAGGGCGACGTGCTGTGGAGCACCGGCGCCTGGAACCACCGGGTAGTCGCGCCCTGTCCCGTTCCCCTCGACTCCAATCGTCTGTTTCTGACCAGCGGCCACGGCGCGGGCGGAATGATCCTTCGCCTGGAGCGCTCCGGCAACCAATGGACCGCGCACGAGGACCAACGCTTTGCCCCCGACGAATTGGCTAGTGAGCAGCAAACCCCCATCCTCCGGGATAACCGCATGTTTACGGTCCTGCCGAAAGACGGCGGCGCCCACCGCACCGAACTGGTCAGCGCAACTACCGACGGCCAAATCGACTGGACCAGCGGCGACCAACACCGCTTTGGGCTGGGGCCTTACGTGCTTGCCGACACAAAAATCTTCATCATCAATGACAACGGACACATCAGCGTGTATGATACCGCACAACCGGAAAAACCCGAATTTCAAGATTCGGCCAAGATTCTTTCCGGACCCGAAGCCTGGGGGCCAATCGCCCTGGTCGATGGATATTTGATTGCACGCGACAACCGGCGCATGGTCTGCATCGATTTGCGCAAAAATCCATGAAAACTCTCATTCCCTCCATTTTGGGCGGCATCCTCGGCATTGGCCTGGTGCTTGTCGGCGCGATACTCACTCTGCGAAGTCCGCAATCGCGCGATTTGCCGTTCGAACCCTATGCGGCCGAAACCGAGCGTTCCGAGGATACGGTCCCCCGGCTTTGCTCCGAAATCAGCCGTCGACAATTGCCCGAGGACGCAACCGGTCCCTTTGACTGTGCCCAAAACAATACCCTGTACGTGACCGGAAAAATGCGCATTCTCGCCCTTGACAGCCGAGCCAACATCCTCTGGGAGCAGGAAACCCAGGCCCCCGCAACTGCTCTCGCCGCGGATCCCGCGGACTCTAGCCTGTGGTTTGTCGCAGCCGGCAATCTCGTCCATCGAACAGCCGACGCGCAAACCAAAACCCTGCCAATTCCCGCCGAGAACAACCAGCTAATTACCGCCATCGCCGTCCGCGAAAACCGCATCGCACTGGCCGATGCCGCCAATCGCCAAATCCTTATTCTCGACAAGCTCGGCAACCTCATCCGCCGCTTCGGCAAAAATACCGATCACAACGACATCGAACTCATTCTCCCAAGTCTTCACTTGGACTTGCTTTGGACTCCGGACGGCAGGTTGCTCATCACCAACCCCGGGCGACAACGCGTCATCCGCGTTCGCGCCGACGGCACCGTGCTCTCCACCTGGGGGCATTCCTCCATCGAACCCGACGGCTTCTGCGGTTGCTGCAACCCCGTCCATATTCTGCGCCTCAAGGACGGCAGTATCGTCACCAGCGAAAAAGGCTTGTCGCGGGTCAAAATCTACAGCAACGACGGCGTTTTCATGGGGTTTGTCGACACCCCGTCTAATCTCAAGCGCTCCCCCGGTTCAACCCCGGTCGCCTACCGCATTGCCGCCTCCGCGGACGGGCGAATCATCCATCTCATCGATCCGCTCACTGCCACATTGCGCTCCTACAAACGACGCCCTTCCTTCTAACCCATCCCCACTCATCATGCAGGACACCAACATCTCAACGTCCGAACGCACACCCAGCCGTCGCGCTTTTCTCGTCGGCGCCGCTCGCGGTTTGGCACTGGGGGGGCTGACCCTGGTCGGACTGCGCGTCACCCGCGGGGGCAACCCAGGCAAAGCCCTGTGCTCGCTGTTGCCCGGCGCCTGCAACGGTTGTCCTCTCCTGCCAGGTTGCTCCGATGCCGACGCCACCCAGTCCCCGCCGGATCCCGACCGTCTCGTCTGGCAGCTCGATCCCCAAAAATGCGTGCAATGCGGCCGCTGCGCCACCGAATGCGTCCTCGCATCCTCGGCTGTCAAATGCGTTCATGAATTCGAACTTTGCGGCTACTGCGAACTGTGCTTTGGATACTTTCAGTCCCACGCCAACGAACTCAACGCCGGCGCGGAAAATCAACTCTGCCCAACCGGCGCCATCCGCCGAAAACTCGTCGAAAAACCCTATTACGAGTACACCATCGACGAATCACTGTGTATCGGTTGCGCCAAATGCGTCAAAGGATGCGGCAGCTTTGGAAACGGATCCCTCTATCTCCAAGTCCGACACGACCGCTGCGTCGACTGCAATCAATGCGCTATCGCCCCGGCCTGTCCCGCCAACGCC
>JBMCIU010000033.1:0-10013 GCA_048616755.1 Verrucomicrobiota bacterium | reverse complement strand
CCCTCCCAATCACGCCATTTTATGGCGTTCAATTTGCGCGAATCTGCGAGTTCTGAAAAGCGCTCGGATCAATCCTTGCCAAAGGTCAGCCCAGGGGTAGCCCGGAGAATTTGAGAGGGAGTTCAGAAAAGTCGTAAGTCGTTGGAGGAGAATGGTACACCCGACAGGGCTCGAACCTGTGACCCGCTGATTAAGAGTCAGCTGCTCTGCCAACTGAGCTACGGGTGCAAACCAATGCACGTACCATAATTGCTAAATGTGCGCGGTCAACCTTAACTGTGACAACTTTTGCATCACTGCCAGGATTGGTTTTGCAGGGCGAGGGTTGCCCACAGGAACTGGGATGTTTGGTAGCCGTAGTATTCGTCGGTGCAGCTGCGGGGATGCATGTAGAAGGGCATGTCTTCTCGGTTGCCGCCGGGGCCGAGGGTGACGCCGCCGGGGATGCATCCCATTTGGAAGCTCAGAGGATCCGGTTGGGCAACGCCGATACCGTTCATGGTGGAAATCTGGAAGGGGTTGGCGCCGAGCGTCCATTCGAGCAGTCGGTAGCCGCGGTCGAGGAGTTCGGGGCGTGACAGGACGCGCGCGGCGGCGGCGAAGGCCAAGGCGGCGGCGCTGCATCGCGCGTTGCTGATGCGCCCTTTGTTGGCCATGAAGTAGCGAAAGCAAAGTTTGTCGCCGAGCGAGCGGTAGGTGTAGCCCGCATTGTCTTGCGGGGGAGTTTCATACAAGGCGTAGGGCAGGAGGCCAAAGGGGTTGCGGTCGGCGAACACGAGTGCGTAGTCGTCGATCCACAGTGTGATGGCGTCCGTCCATCGTTTGACGTCGGCGTGTTCGGGGAAGGTTTCGATGAATTCGGCCAGTATCCAGATGTGATAGGTATTGCCGACGTGCTTGTGATGGTACTGGTTTGATTCGGGGGATTTGCGCCAGAATCCGCGGGTGGTTTGTTGTCCGCCGATGTAGTCGGTGACCTGCATGTCGAGGACTCTCGCGATGCTTTCCATGGCGGCGTTTTTGTGCTCGTCGCCGCCTGCGATGCGGTGTAGGATCAGGTGTGCCCAAGCTCGCCATTGGAGGTTTTCGAGAGATAAATCGTCGGTTGAGCGGTCATATTCGAGGGCTTTTTCGGCGGCTTGGACGGCTTCCTGCGCTTCTTCGGGCGCGGGGTTCCAGAGTTCTTCCGCGTAGAGTGCGTAGAGTGCGGCGTATTTGGCGGGCGGTTTGGCGGGGCCTGGATGGATGCGTCGCTCGTCGCCGCTTTCGGGGATGTTGTCGGTGTATCGGCAGTCGCCGTTGTCGTGAAAGGAGTCTTTTCCGCCGCCGATGTTGTGCAGCAGGGAGCCGTCGGGCTGCTGTATATTCAGGAAGTAGTCGAATCCCTGCATGGCTTCCTGCAGAAAGATGCCGGGCGCCAGGCCCAGGGATTCTTCGCGTCCGCCGTACAGTCGGTTGGCGATGAGCAGACTGATGGCGATCATCGAGGTGGAAGAGGCCCACTTGCGGAAGTCGCCGGCATCGTGCCAGCCGCCGGCCGCCTCGATGTAGCGGTCTTCCTCGACGATATACCCGTCGTCGAGATGGCAGGCCTCATGCCAGCCGGGGACGTCGCGACCGCAGGATTGAATCTGGAAGTAGCGGATGCACATGGGGAGAACGCGCAGGTAGACGTCGTCTCGGATCACGAATGTGGGGCTAAGGTTGGAACCCAGGGTGGTTTGATAGACGCCGTTGGTGCGGATCGAGCCGATGTCGCCCACCAGCCAGGGGCCGAAATCGGAGTCGGTGCGGCGCAGGACATCGCGATGGGTGTATTGGGGTTGCTCGGGAGAATTGAGCGCGTGTTTGGAGAATTCATTTTGTTCGAAGACGGTGACGATGGGGTCTCCGAAGATGGTTCGAGCCTCGGGGACGTCCGGGGCGACGATATGTTTGCGGGTTTGTCCGGGGCGGAAACCCAGTTGTGTGTGGAGCAGGGGAACGTTCATAGTCATGTGTGGGGTTGTGTGTGGGTGTGTGGGGGGGGGTGCGAGCAGCAGTGATCAGACTGATCGGTCTGATCCGTCTGATCGTTTGCTGCCGAGAGGCGTTCACGGGTTACCTACAAGTCTCCTCCTGGATGTCGGGCTTTTCAATCGCTTGCAAGGCGGACGCCAGTTCGAGGAATATCTGTGGAGGCAGGGTTTCCGCTCGCGCGTCGGGCGAGATGTCCAAGCGGTCGAACAGGGTGGGCCAGTCCACCGCGGGCAGGTTTTTGCGAAGCACGCCCAACAGCTTTTTGCGCCGCTGGCCGAAGGCGACGCGAACAACCGCGAAAAGGGATTCGCGTCGGTCGCGCGGGGGAATCGCGGCACGGCGGCGCAGGCGCAGATGACTGGAGGTGACCTCCGGCGGGGGAAAGAATACGCGTCCGGGAACGTGGCGGAGTCGACAACAGTCGTAGACGACCTGCGAGCGCACGCTTAGGCTGCCGTAGGCTTTGGTGCCGGGTTTGGCCAACAGCCGGTCGGCGACTTCGCTTTGCAGCAGGATGAAGGCTTCCTTGGGAGGATGTTCCAACGCAAGCAGCTTGCCCAGCAGCACGGTGCCGGCGGAGTAGGGCAGGTTGGCAATGAGTCGGCAGGGACGCTCGCCCAGCAGTTGCTGGTAGTCGATGCGGCAGGCGTCGCCTTCCACGAGAGTAAAGTTTGCGCAGTTCGCAAAGTGTTCGCGCAAGTATTCGCACAGGCGCCGGTCCAGTTCAATAGCCAGGACATGTGCGCCGGTTTCAAGCAGCGGCGCGGTGATTGCGCCGGTTCCCGGTCCCACTTCGACAATGGTTTCTCCGGGTTGCGGATTGGCGTCCCGCACCAAGGCGGCGCAAAGGTTGGGATCGATGAGGAAGTTCTGTCCCAAGCGCGTGCTGGGGTGAATCTCCAGTCGGTCGAGAATGCTGTGCAGGTTTTCGCTGGTCATTCTTCAATTTCCAGATCGCCGACGTCCACTTCCGCGGAGGCGGATTGGCCGAGCAGCTCGATGTTGACCGTGACGCGAATTTTGTCGCGCCGCCGGCTGACGATGCCGGTGACGCCTTTCATGGGGCCGCCGGCGATGCGCACCGTTCGCCCTTCCGCAATTTCTGGCTGAACCACGACTTCGGTCTCTGCGCTGGTCAATTCGAGTTCGCGAAGAGCGTTGAGTTCGCGAACCAGCTGTTCTTCGGCCGGTTCGTCCACGGGCAGGATGTGGACGACCCTGTTCGAACGCACCAGTAGGTTTTTGCGCTCGGGGTCCAGCTGCACGAAGATGTATCCGGGAAACATGGGCAGGTAGGTGACCACGTTGCGGCGCTGATACCGTTTGGCGCGCCGTCGCAAGGGTAGGTAGACCGGGATTTGATGGGTCCAGCAATGTTGGAGGACGACTTTTTCGCACCGGGGTTTGGTGTGTACCGCTGTCCAATACCGTCCCGGTTCGCTGGCGATGGTGACGTCGGCGGTTTGGGATGGCGTCAGCGTGCGTGAATCAACGGGTTTCGCGGCCATAATTTCCTGTGAGGCTGATTTCGGTGTTCGGTGTTCAGTGTTCAGTGTTCAGAATTCAAAATTCAGAATTCAAGATTCAGGATTCAAGATTCAAGATTCAGGATTCAAGATTCAAGATTCGGGATTCGGTATTCAGGGGTGTTCGAGTAGCCTGTGGGTGGACTCCTGTGATGCTTCGTAGTTCCGCCGTCCAGGGCGCTTCAGGATATGCTGATGGATTGCGGATCGACTTGGCGGATTAGGTTTCGGCAAAGTTTTTCAACTTCTTCTGCGGTGGAACAGGCCAGCGCTTGGTCGACCACGGTTTCGGCCTGATGCATGCGCAGGCGGCGGATCAGTCGCTTTACTCCCGGTAAAGCCATCGGACTCATGCTTAGCTCCTGTACGCCTAGGCCCAGGAGAAGAGGCAGGGTGACGGGGTCGGCGGCCATTTCGCCGCAAACGCTCACCCACCGCCCGTGGCGACAGGCTGCTGCCAAGACTTGTTTGATCAGTCGAATTAGCGCCGGATGACAGGGTTGGTAGAGCCAGCCGACATCCGGGTTGGAGCGGTCGGCGGCCATGCAGTACTGGATAAGGTCGTTCGTGCCGATGCTGAAGAAGTCGACGTGTTCGGCCAGCTTGTCCGCGAGCATGGCGGCGGCCGGTGTTTCAATCATGATCCCGACATCTAAATAGGGATTGAAGGCGACTTTTTCGCGGCGCAGCTGGTCTTTGGCATCCTGTACGTGATTTTGTGCCTGGCGGATTTCCTCGACCGTGGTAATCATCGGGAACATCAGGCGCACCTTGCCGAAAGCGCTGGCGCGCAGAATCGCACGGATTTGGGTGCGGAAGATTTCGGGGCGTTCCAGGCAGAAACGAATGGCGCGGTTGCCGAGAAAGGGATTCAGTTCGTTGGGCAGTTTCAGGTTGGACAGGAACTTGTCGCCACCGATGTCCAGTGTGCGGAAGATGACCGAACGCGGCAGGATGGCTTCAGCCGCCTGGCGGTAGGCGGCAAGTTGCTCCTCCTCGTTGGGCAGGGCAGGGCGGTTCAGAAACAGGTATTCGGTACGGTACAGGCCGATGCCCACGCCATACTGCTCTTTGGCCTGCTCGATCTCGTCGGATTGCTCGATGTTGGCCGCCAGGCGGACACGGAATCCGTCCGGAGTCTCCGGCGGGAGGTTGGCTTCAGCTTGAATGTTGCTAAACCAGCGCTGCTGTGATTCGATGCGGGCACGGTAGTCCGCCAGTGTTTCCTCGGTGGGCGAAGGGATCAGCAGCCCGCGGTAGCCGTCCAGAATCACCATTTCGTCATTGTAGACAGTATTGGTGAGCTGGGGCGCGCCCACAACGGCGGGGATGGACAGGGACCGGGCCATAATCGCGGTGTGAGAGGTGCGGCTGCCGATTTCGGTGGCGAAGCCGATGACGTTTTGCCGATCGATGTCGGCGGTTTCCGACGGGGTCAGGTCGTGAGCGATGACGACGCGCGGATCCGGGAGATGAGCCAGTGACAGGCCGCATTGTCCGGTTAGGTTGTTGATCACGCGCGCGGCGACGTCGCGGATATCGGCCAGGCGGTCGCGGATATAGCCGTCCTTAAGGTCTCGCAGGGCATCCTGGTAGCGGTTGAGCACGGTATGGAATGCGAACTCCGCATTGCACTGTTCGCGGCGAATGGTGGCTTCCACTTCTTCGAGCATGGCCTGGTCGCCCACAAGCATCACGTGCGCGTCGAATACTGCTGCGTTGCGGCTGCCGAGAGCTTCGGCGACACGCTCCTTCAACTCGTGAATCTGGGCCACGGATTGCTGGATGGCCACGGAGAAGCGATGGACCTCATCCTCGATAGCGTCCGCTCCCAAATCAATACGAGAGGGGTTGCTGAACGGATCATGCCAGACCAGGGCGCGTCCGATGACGATGCCGGCGGAAACGCCCGTGCCGACCAGCGCTTTTCCGCAAAACTCTCCGCCCTTCCAACCATTATTTTTCGCCGAAGTTGTCATTGAACAGTTTTTCGAGTGCGTCGAGTGCGTCGAGTGCGTCATGTCCTTCCGCAACAAATTCCAAGTGCGCGCCGGGTTCGGCGGCCAGCGTGAGAATTCCGAGCACGCTGGCCGCGTTGACTGGATCGTCGTCGGCTTCGGTGCGCACGGTTACTTTGGCGGAGAATTGCGCGGCCGTTTTGGCCATCAGCGAAGCGGGGCGCGCATGAAGTCCCATGCTGGTATTCAGTCGCAAGCGGCGAGTCGCCTTTTGCTGATTGGATTGTTCGTTTTGGAACATCGGTTTTCCGTGTCGATTACCAGTCTAAAATGTCCCGGTGATTGTCGATCAGCGATACGTCGCCGCTTGCGATGACCGCATACTCTTGCTCGACCTGGGGGACCATGTCCAGCACGAAGCGCTCGACAATGGGCTCGCGGTCGCGGTCGCGCAAGGCGTCGCGCAACATGAGGTAACCGACATAAACAATGGTTTCCATGGTGCAGAGGCGTCTGGCCATGAGGTCGTAGTACTCGCTGTCATGGCGTTTTTCAATCATGTCCACGGCCTGTTGCAGTTGGCCTCTTGCCATGTCTATGCGGCTGGCCAAGCGTCGCAACCGGCCTTCGAATGGCAGGTGGCTGAGTTCATCCATAACGGGATCCAGAACGCGCTGAATGACTCCGCCGATGGCCGCGACGTACTGCAGCTGGGTGGTGCCTTCGTAGATGTTGGTGATGCGGGCGTCGCGATAGAAGCGTTCGGCCGGAAAGTCCTTCATGTAGCCGGTTCCACCGTGAATCTGAATGCCGTCATAGGCGACTTGGTTGGCGATTTCCGTGGCGAAGGCCTTGCACAGCGGAGTAAGTTCCGCGGCGATTTTTGAATAAACTTTTCCCTGTTTGCGAAATTCGGATGAGACGTCTGCGGAGTCCGCGGCGTTGACGTGTTCTTCGTAGGAATCGCGCAGGTCCACGTAGCGCGTGGTTTCGTAGAGCAGTGTACGGGCGGCCATGAGCATGACCTTGTCCCGGGCCAGGGTTTCATAGACTGGCGGGAAATGATCGATAGTTTTGCCGAACTGTTCCCGTTCGGACGCGTATTTGCGGGCTTCGCGGTAGGCGGCTTCGCCCACGCCCAGGGCTTGGGCGGAAATGGCTACTCGCGCGCCGTTCATTAGTGACATTACATAGCGGGTCAGGCCTCGCCGTCGCTGGCCGACCAGCTCGGCGGGAACGTCGTTGAACTGCAGCTCGCAGGTCGGGGAGCCGTGAATGCCCAGTTTGTTCTCGATGCGCCGTACAATCAGTCCGGGGCCGCGTTCACAGATGAACATGGACAGGCCGCGCCCGTCGTGCGTGCCCTCCTCGGAGCGCGCCAGCACCAGCAGGATCTTGGCGCAGCCGTTGGTGATGAATCGCTTCATGCCGTTGAGGTACCATTGATTGGTCTTGGGATCAAGGTGCGCTTTGAGCTGTACTGCCTGCAGGTCGCTGCCCGCCTCGGGTTCGGTCAAGGCCATTGCGCCGTCGGCTTCGCCGGTGCAGAAGCGCGGCAGATAGCGCTGCTTTTGGTCTTCGGAACCGAATTTGCTGATGGTTTCAGCGATGTCCTGCAAGCCGAAGAGGTTTTGCAGGCTGCAGTCCGCGCGGGAGACCATTTCGGTCATCATTGTGTAAACGGTGACCGGACAGTTCAGCCCGCCGAAGCGGCGGGGCAACATCACGCCCATGAGATCAGCCTGGGCAAGTTCGCGCAGATTCTCTTTGGTTCCCGGGGCGTATTCCACGTGTCCGTTCTCGAGAGTCGGACCATTCAGGTCGACGTCCTCGGCGCGCGGCGCAATGTGCTCGGCACACAACTCGCCGGTCATGCCCAGCGTGCGGTCGTAGCTGTCCAGAGCGTCCTCCAGGTTTTCGGGTGCGTGGAGAAACTCGTCTGCGTCTTTGAATCCGTCCTCGCGCAGTGAAATTACCTCGTCCAGCCCGCGCTCGAACAGGTGGAAGCGAATGTCTTGATTGTCTTGATAGAAATTTTCAGCCATGGGTGCAGGAACTCCCTGTTGCGTCGGTATGAACTCAAATGTCCGCGGCTTTGTAGGCCTCGATGAATGCTGGTATCACTTTGTTGAGGTCGCCGACAATGCCGTAATGCGCCACGGCGAAGATCGGCGCGTCCGCATCGGAGTTGATGGCGATCACGGTTCCGCTGTCGCTCATGCCTGCCCGGTGCTGGACCGAGCCGCTGATGCCGCAGGCGATGTACAGCCGCGGGCGCACGGTCACGCCGGTTTGGCCCACCTGGTGGTCGTGGTCGACCCAGCCGGCGTCGACCGCGGCGCGGGATGCGCCCACTTCGCCGCCGATAGTGCGGGCAAATTCGCGGATAGCGGCGAAGTTTTCTGCGCTGCCGACGCCGTAGCCGCCCGCGACGATGATTTGTGCGCCTTTGAGGTCGACGCCGCGTTCGGCTTTGGCGCGTTCGATGATCTTGATGATTGAGTCGGCCTCGGAGACCGGGACCTCGGCTTCGGTGATTTCACCCTGGCGGTTTGGATCGGGGGGCGTCTGCTTCATGACCCCTTCGCGAACGGTCACCATCTGGGGATCTTCCCAGGAGTTGACAATGGTGGCGATGATGTTGCCGCCGAAAGCCGGGCGAATCTGCATAAGGCGGTCCTTCAAGACCGTCTTGGATGCCTTGTCCTCGAAGTCGTCGATTTGCAAGTCGGTGCAGTCGGCGGTCAGCCCGACCATGAGTTCGGAGGCGATTCTGGGGGCCAGGGAGCGGCCTACGTGTGTGGCGCCGAACAAGATAATGTTCGGTCGGTGCGCACGTGCCAGTTCGACGATGGTTCGCGCATAGGGCAGCACCGCGAATGTCGCCAGTGCTTCGTGGTCTGCCAGGAAAACGTTGTCGCAACCGTACTGATGAAGGTCGGTGCAGAGCCCGCGCACGTTGCTGCCCAGCAGCATGGCTTCGACCTGGCTGCCCAGCTCATCGGCCAATTCGCGCGCTTTGCAGACCAACTCCAGGCTGACGTCGGCAATTACGCCCTCGTCTTGTTCGACGAATACCCAGACGTTGCCGCGTTTGTTTTTTTTGTTGCTCATGATTGAGATATCCTTCTGCGTCATAAAACTGGGGTTGCCCCCCGTGGTCGGTATTTGCGGAGCGCTACGAGAGGATGTGTTCCTTGACCAACTCGTGCACCAGCGAGCGGACCCCCTGCTTGGTTGGAGGGATGTCCTTGTACTCATTTCCGGCAAGTTTCACGCTTTCTATTTTCTTTACTTTGGTGGGTGATCCCGCCAGTCCGATGCGCTCGGGTGCGGCGCCCACGTCTTCGGCCGACCATTCATGAATCCAGCAGCCGCGGTCGCGCAGTTTTTGTTCCTGTTCGGCCAATTGATTGGCGTCCTCGTAGGCGTGGTCTCCGTTGGCGGCGCGCAACTCGGTCGGAGTGACGGCTTTTTTGTATTGCATGAGGCGTTTGGCGCTGGGCGGACGCGGCACATTGGCCCCGCCGACGACGGTCATCAGCAGGGGTGTCTGTCCCTCGACCACCTCGTGTCCGCCCTCAATCTCGCAGCGGGCTCGAACGGTGGATTCTGTCAGGTTGATTACTTCCTGCACGTAGGTCATTTGGGGAAGGCCCAGCTTTTCGGCCAACTGGGGGCCGACTTGGGCGGTATCGCCGTCAATGGCCTGTCGTCCGCACAGCAAGAGCGTGGCGTCGCCGAACTTTTTGGCGGCGCAGGAGAGCGCGTAGCTGGTGGCCAGCGTGTCCGCGCCGGCGAACTTGCGGTCGGTCAGCAGGGCGGCTTCATCCGCGCCGGTGTACAGCGCCTGGCGCAAGGCTTCCGCGGCCGTCGGCGGCCCCATGGTGCAGACAGTGACCGAACCTCCAAAGCGCTCTTTGAGCTGCAGCGCCATTTCGAGCGCATTCTGATCATCGGGATTGAAGATGGCCGGCAACGCCGAGCGGTTGACGGTACCGTCTTCTTTCATGGCCTCGCCGGTGATGTTCTTGGTGTCGGGCACCTGTTTGATGAATACGAGGTATTTGAAGCTCACGGACCTTGTCCTCCCTGGTGGTGTGCCGCATCGCCGCCGCATTCATTGCGGTTGAGATGCGAAGAGTGCACACTCAGGTTTGTATATTTTTGTAACCGAATTGCCGCCAATCCGCAGGTCGGCGGGAAAAACCCTTACTATGTCCGCGCTCGCACGCTTTTCAACCCCCTTTTACTAGGATAATAATCATCCCATAATTCAGCATGTATAGTGCGGGGGCGAAAACCCCTAACCGAAGAATCGGTTGGGGTACCCTGCAATGCGTTGCAATCAAGCGAAAGTAGACGAGCATTCCAGCAGGAACCAAAAACTCGGAACTCGGAACTCGGAATGTTGAATGTTGAATTCTGAATTCTGAATTTTGAACACTGAACACCGAACACTGAGGAAACTCAGAACTCGAAACTCCTTCAACCAGCGAAAACGACATGA